>JBFWYF010000291.1:0-8277 GCA_050186685.1 Pirellulaceae bacterium | reverse complement strand
GAACCCCCACGAACGGACCCGAGCGACGTAGTCGGGAATCTGGGCCGCCAGCGCCCAGTCTAGCAGCTTCAGCGTCAGGAGCAGTCCGCGCACGTGGACCTCGCGATGTGTGACGATAGCTTCCACGCTGTCCAGCGTATAGTGTGGCGCGACGTTGGAATCGGCCAGCAACCACTTCACATCGCGAAATTCCCGGCGTTTCAGGTCCATCGCTCGCTTGCGGACGTGCGTCAGACGCTCGTGTCCGACCAGCGATTCATCCATTTCAGCGGGATCAATACCCAGCACCGTCAGGCCTCGGTCGAGCAGCGCCTGGACGGCGCCGCCCGGTGAGCTGCCGATTTCCGCGCAGTGGTCGCCGGCACGCAGCGGCAATCGCGACCACTCCAAGGCTTCGATCGTCTTCCAATAGGCCCGGCTGACAACGTCGTCGCGGGGTGCAATCTCGGGGACTCCGCCCGGCCAACAGGTGGGCGGTGACGTGGCCACATGATAGCCGATCCACCATTCATCCGGCTCGACCAACACGCAGTCCAGCACCCACTCTCCCGGTCGTGCGACCTGGTTCAACGCCGGGGGCGAGGCCGAGGACGCAGGCGGCTGGGCTGCCAGCAGCAAGCGACCCACTTCGTCGGCCAGCGGGGTCACGCCTGGTTCAAACCCTCGTTCGCCGGGAACGGCCGTGTCCCGCTGCCAGGTGTGAACGTGTGCCGGGACCACACTGCCAGCCAGCTGCCATACCTGTGGAACCAGCTCCCGAGCCTCCGGCCCGTGTACCTTCCCCAGCGAGAACCCGTAGGTTCTCGCGAACGTCGAGCGGAGGTCGACGTCGAGCGCCCACCGCGTCTGCTCCGGCAGCTTGAACGTCACAAAACCGGGACGCGAAAACGCAAATCGCAGCGCAGGCCACTCGCGGTCGATCTCCGCCTTAAGGGCCTTTTCCGCACCGATCTGGCATACCGCAAAGATGAAACCAGCTTCCGCCAGCATGTGTTCTCCGCTTGTTAGCGCGCTTGAATGCTCTCAACCCTGTGGCGGGGACAGCTCGACGGTAATTCGGTTCGAGCCGGCTTTCACCTCGCACTGATGCTGGCCCTGGTCCAGTTGGCGGGCGTCTTCGATGGTAGGTTGCGGTTCGACGGCCCCGAGGTCGCGGATTTCAATACGGCACGGTCCGACGGCCGGGCCGCCGGCCGCCGCGATTTTAAATTCGCCACGCGACACCATGGCAAAGGCCGAAGGCTTGTGCGGCGAGTCCGTGGGAACGAACGAGATCATGCCCCACCGCAGCGGTTTGCCGTCCACACGGACGGTACCTTCGACGGCCGCTCGTTCCGTATCCGACAGCAACCCGGAGGCACGCAGCCAGTCGGCCAGCCGGTCCTTCCAGGTCGAGGCGGCCGCATCCCCAGGTGCAAGCCCCACGCCGTGCGGTCCGTATCGGTACACATGCAGCTCCGCCGGAACGCCGGCTTTGCGACAACCCAGGAAATAGGACACGCTGTTCTCGGCCGGCACTCCCGTGTCGTCTCCGGTATGAAACAGGAAAGCCGGAGGACAACGAGGCGTAACCCGCTGGTCGTTCGACAAATCCGCCAGCAGGGCCGCATCCGCCTGGTCTCCCAGCAGATTACGAGCGGAGCCGCGATGAGCATACGACTCCTGGAACGAAATCACCGGATAGCCGAGCACGACAAAGTCTGGCCGGCAGCTCACCCGTTCCACCGGGTCGTCATGTTCAGCCTTGCCATCGTCGAAGTGCGTCGCCGCGGTCGATGCCAGGTGCCCACCGGCCGAAAAACCCAGAATGCCAATTCGGCGAGGCGAAACGCCATACGTTTCGGCCTGGCTCCGGACGAACCGGATGGCGCGCTGGGCGTCCTGCAGCGGGGCCGGATGGCGATAACGCGGAGCCAGCCGATATTTCAACACAAAGGCGGCGACTCCGATGCGATTGAGCCACTTGGCGACCTGGTGTCCTTCGTGGTCGGTGGCGAGTACGCCGTAACCACCACCCGGGCAGACGACGACCCCCGTGCCGGTACGGTCGGCGGTCTCGGGCAAATAGACTCGCAGTTCCGGATGATCGCCCGGTTCATCACCCACTTTGCCGGGGGCGCCTCGGGGCCAGATCCGCATCGGTACGGGCCCCACCGACTCGGCGGCCGCCCGCTCCGTCCAGGCGACACTCCAGGCGGCGATCACTCCCAGCACTCCCCACGGCAGCAGCAGCGTACGGCACATCATCGGCACCTTGGTTGCGGAAATCGTTGCATGGAACCGGATCGCTCACAAAATCGCACGAGCCGCCCGGCGCGCGACGATTGTATGCCAGCACGCCCCGTGGCAGCAATGTGCGCGTGGCCGCAGCCGCCGACGATTGTTCAAGCGGAGCCGGTAAGTACCGACGTATCCTACCGCCCCTCTCGCCCCAAACGTGTTACGCTCTTCGGATTCGCTGTTTACAGCGGGGTGTCGGATCCGTATTCTTCGCGGACGAAGCGACCCCTGTGCCCGGACTCGTCGATGCGCCGGCCACCGATCTACGCCGCGATTTGGGAAGGAGCCCGTAATGGCTGATTTACGCGCCACGTTGCCCGTGGCTGCCTTGTTGCTGGCACCAGTCACGACTCTCGGGTGGGCTCAGCAGTTTCGCGTGGAAACTGAAGTTTTCGAGGCGGAAGGGAAACAGCCGATCGCCGAATCGCTGACGCTGTTCTCCGGCGACGTCGTATACGATTTCGTGCTCGGCGAAACGCCGGAGACCACGATGTTCGACATCCGGCGCGGGCGAATTGTGACGCTCGACCCCAACCGGAAGATTCAGACCGTGCTGACCACCGAGAACCTGCTTGAGTTCTGCACCGCGATGAAAACTCGCCCCGCCTCGAGCGGGAACGAAGGGCTTTTTCATCCGCAGTTTCAGACGGCGTTTGACGAAACCGCACGCGTATTGACCCTGTCGTCCGACACCCTGGTCTATCAGTCCCGTGGGGAAGTGCCGAAGGACGCCGAAGCGGCGGCTCGTTATCAACAGTTTGCCGACTGGTACGCGCGGCTGAACGCCTTTCGGCCCGGCAATCTTCCACCGTTCGGGCGGATCGAGTTAAACCGGGCGCTGGCGGAACGCAATCTCGTCCCGATGGAGGTTACGCGGACCGTGACCATGAAGCGGACTCTGGGCAGCAAGCGACTGGTGCACCGCAGCGTACACCATATTCATTGGACGATTTCCAATTCCGACCGCAGCCGGATCGAGACCGTGGGCGACCAGCTGACAAGCTTTCCGCAGGTGGCCGTCAAGGACTACTGGGCGCCCGGCACCGAGTAGCCAACGCGGTTTCTTTCTTGGAAGCTCGTTTAACCCACAGCCGAGGGGGAGGAGGCAATCCCTTTTTCTTTCTGCAGGGAGGCTACCTGGAAGGCTCGCCATGAAAGCCCCGGCCTATCAAGTCCGCTGCAGTCTTCGGTAGCGGAACCGATGTGGCTGGTCGGCTGCGATGCCCAGGCGCTGCCGCCGCTGCTCTTCGTATGTCTGGAAGTTGCCTTCGCACCAATGAACGTATCCGTCCCCTTCAAAGGCGAGAATATGCGTGGCGATGCGGTCGAGGAACCACCGGTCGTGGCTGATGACCACGACACACCCGGCGTAATTCAGAATGGCTTCCTCCAAAGCACGCAGCGTGTCGACATCCAGGTCGTTCGTGGGTTCGTCCAGCAGCAACACATTGGATCCACGCCGCAGCAGCTTGGCGAGGTGCACGCGATTCCGTTCGCCCCCGGATAACGTGCCGACCTTCTTCTCCTGATCCGGTCCTTTGAAGTTGAAGCGCGACACGTACGCGCGCGAATTCACGGTGCGGCCTCCCATGTCGAGCGTATCCCGCCCGCCGGAGATCTCCTCATATACTGATTTGTCGGCTCCCAATTCATCGCGCAGCTGGTCCACATAACCCAGTTCCACAGTCGGACCCACCCGCAGTTCGCCGCTGTCCGGCTTCTCTTGACCGACGAGCATGCGAAACAGGGTCGTCTTGCCGGCACCGTTCGGACCGATCACTCCGACAATGCCGCCAGGCGGCAGTCGGAAACTGAGATCGTTGATCAGCACCCGGTCATCATAACCCTTCGTCACATGCTGGGCTTCGACCACGAGGTCGCCGAGATGCTTGCCCGGCGGAATCTGAATTTCAAACTCGTCAGGCTGCTCCTCAAACCGCTCTGCCGCCATTTGCTCGTACGCCTTGATGCGCGCCTTGCTCTTCGCCTGCCGCGCACGCGGAGCCAACCGGATCCATTCCAGCTCGCGCTGCAAGGTCTTCTGGCGGGCCGCGGTCTGCCGCTCCTCCTTGGCCAGCCGAGCCTGCTTTTGTTCGAGCCAGGAGGAGTAATTTCCCTCGAACGGAAAACCGCGCCCCCGGTCCAGTTCGAGAATCCACTGTGCCACGTTGTCCAGGAAGTACCGATCGTGCGTCACGGCGACGACCGTCCCCGCGTAGTCCGCTAGGTGGCGCTCGAGCCAAGCCACCGCTTCCGCGTCCAGGTGGTTCGTGGGCTCGTCGAGCAGCAACAGGTCCGGCTGCTGCAACAACAGCTTGCACAACGCGACTCGTCTCCGCTCGCCACCGGACAACCGCGTCACGTCGGCGTCCCGCTCCGGCAGATTCATGACATCGAACGCGATCTCGACCTCGCGGTCCAGTTCCCACGTTTTCGTCGCTTCGATCTGGTCCTGGAGTTGGGCCATTTCGTCGCACAGCTTCTGCATCGTCGCGTCGTCGAGCGGTTCCCCGAGTCGCGCACTGATCTCATTGAAACGGTGCAGCATCTGTCGCCGGGGAGCGACCGCTTCCTCGACGTTGCCCCACACGTCCTTGTCGGGGTTCAGCATCGGTTCCTGCGACAGGAATCCGACGGTGAACCCGCTGGTCAACCTGGCCTCGCCGTCAAAATCCTTGTCGACGCCCGCCATGATGCGCAGCAGCGTGCTCTTGCCCGAGCCGTTGCGCCCCAGGACACCGATCTTGGCTCCTGGAAAGAAGGCAAGCCAGATGTCCTTGAGCACTTCACGCTGACCATGTTTCTTGGTCAGGCGCTCCATCGTAAAGATGTATTGCCGATTCATTCTCGTGCGCAGCCGGTTGAAAGAGGAGTCCCACCGAACTGTACACTTGCCCGGGGGCTGTCGACAAGGTGCCGGTTTTCCGGTTCACCCGGGCCCTCACAGGGCCCCGACGTGACGGCGGGCGACAGGGTCCCCCGCCACACGCTTCTCGGAATGGGAGGAGTCGAGTTGGATCAGGACGGGATGCCCGATCGGGCCTTTCACCTCCTTCACGGTATGCCCGCGTGCCTTCAGCTTGCCGATCACGTCGCCACCGACTGCCGAATAGATCGAGAGACTGCCGGGCTCGGGTGAGGTCTGGTTAAAGGAGCCGACATGATGGGCCGTGGAGAATCGCGGCGCCGTAACGGCCTGTGCCGGATCCATTTGAAAGTCCAGTGCATTCAGCAGCACTTGCAGCGTGGTCTGATCCTGGAGGTCGCCTCCCGCGACACTGATGGCCAGCACCGGCTTTCCGTCCCGGCAGACCAGCGTCGGCGTCAACGTGATGCGGGGACGTTTGCCGGGAGCGATACAGTTGGGATGCCCCGCCCAGAGGTTGAAACTGATCAGGCGGCTACCCAGTACAATCCCCGAGTTTCCGGCAGTCACGCCGCTCCAGCCACTCGGGGTCGCGGCCACCACGTTTCCCCATTGGTCGGCTGTCACACACGTCGTCGTGTCACGCGCCGTCGCATCCGGTTGCCGGTAATCGCGCGGTGCAACTTCCAGCAGCGCGCGACCATGCCGCGGGTCCCCGGGACGCAAATCCAGCGAGGCCTGCCGGTCGTCAATCAAAGGGAGCCGCAGTCGCGTGTAGGAGTCCGAGAGAAGTTCGGCCAGGGGGACCTGCACAAACTTCGGGTCCGCGTAGTACGTGTCGCGGTCGGCGAGCGCGAGCTTCATGGCTTCCGTCACCACGTGCACATAGTCGGCACTGTTATGTTGCATCGCACTCACCTGCCGATGTTCAAGCAACCGGAGTGTTTGCAGCAACATCGGCCCTTGAGTCCAGGCGCCACATTTGTAAATGGTGTACCCTCGATATGCGATCGAGATCGGCTCCTCGACACGTGTTTCATGGCGGGCCAGATCCTCGTAACGAATCAGTCCCCCCTGCTCGCGCGACCAGGCATCGATCGCTCGCGCGGCCGGTCCGCGGTAGAAATAGTCGATGACCGTGCGGATCCCCGCGCTACGATCGGCCTCCTTCTGTTCCGCCTCCAGGGCCGCGCGCAAGTGACGCGACAGGTCCGCATACCACCGCGGTTCGTCATGATCGATCGAGCGCAGCAACGGCGCCGTCACGTCTCGCACGCGCAGCGTACCGTAACGGTCCAGCGCCGTAAGACACACGTGCAGCAGAGAGGGTACGGCCGCACCCGCGGCATCATCGCGCGGAATCTTCCCCTGCTTGTGCTCCTGGAACCAGGCCGCCGTCGCCAGTTGCGGAGCGGCGCCCATGCCGCTCAGCACTTCCACCTTCCCCCGTTTCGCGTCATAGATCAGGAACGGCACTTCACCGCCGAGGCACACCGAGCGCGACTCGACCACTGTCTGAACGAGCACAGTAGCCACGGCCGCATCAATCGCGTTCCCTCCCTGCCGGAGCATCGCCATGCCGGCCTCGACCGACGTCTCACGGCCCGCTGCGACAACACCTTGCCGACTGACCGCATGCCATTCGTCCGCGGCGAAACACGGTAAGGCAGCCGCCAGTACCAACCAGATTCCCAGTGTCAGCTCTCGAAGTTTCACGATCGTGTCTCCTGGAAAAGGTTCGCGAACGTCCCCGGGATGGGAGATTCAGAACAGAGCGGAGGGCGCCGCCGCGCTGCCGGCGGCGAGTTGTTCACGCAGGCAGCACGCGCATCAACAGCCGGTCGAGACCCTCGTCGTAACCCAGTATCTGTGCCTGCCCTGACCAATCGTACGTGTGCGGAACGGGGACCTGGCGGCCGTCCGTCCACAACAAGCAGAGCGCCAAGTCGCGAGGCCGATAATGCGCCGTCATCCAAGTGCCCTGCTGCAGTCCGCCAGCCATCGCTGGCGGCTGGTGAGGCGGCCGGTCGATGTCCACGCGAATGGAGAACGCGTGGTCGCGAACGGCATCCAGGACGAGTTGCATACGGGGCGGATCCCGCCGGGATTGGACCACTTGAGCCATAACCTCGTCAAACCAGTTGTCGGACGGAACCGGCTGCTCCCTCGCGGCCGCTTCGACCAGTTCGCCCTCGTATTCGTCATCGTCCTCCCCATCGTCGCTCAGCCGTCCCTGCGCCAAGAGCGCTCGTGCGGCCGCTTCCGACGCCTCGCCACCCGGGACCACCGTCAAGGGGAACGACTTGACCCAGTCGGGCCATCGCGGAATATCGATCCGCAGCTCGGCCGCCCAATTCAGCTCGTTGTCGCTGAGCTTGAGCGAGTACGGAGCGTTTTCGGGCAGCGGCAGGGCAAAGTCAAACGATTCGGCCATCCCCAGCTGCAGCGTTCGAGCTTCGGATAAGGTCTCGACGTGCCGGTACACCTCGTGCTGGTGCGTCTTTCGGTTGCTGCCGGACCCGGACACGCACTTCTCCACGCACGTCAGGATGCAGCGGATGCCGTTGATCGGTACCGTCCGCTTAGGCGTAAACCGCATGGTTCCGCGCACCTTGTCCGTCGAGGCGAGCCGCTGCGGCTCGACCGAGCATTGCATCGATCCCGTTATCTGCGACGGCAGGAACACGCGAAAGAACCAGAAACAGCCGCCCGCCACCGCCAGGATCGGCACGATGATCAGCAGCAGGACCCCGAAGGCCACGCCCAGAATGGCCAATAAGACGCCGCCAATGATCCATCCAATGGCTGAATGCGACTTGGCCGGAGCAACCGTCGGCTTGAGATCGTCCGGTGCACTGGTCGCGATCAAGGGAAACTCGACGCTCGCCTTCGGATCGACGGCCCACGGAATCTGCACCGTCGCCTGGACGAAATGGCTCACGTTCAAGTAAGTGCCGTAGTAGGTCGGCGGCCAGGAAGCCGTCAACAACTCGAAGGCATACCGGTGCGTCTGGTTCGCTTCCCACTGACCTTGAAACAAAACCGTTGAATCGACGTCACCCGTGGCGACATTCCCCTGGCCATGCGTCATCCAGCAGGACTTCACGACGTGACAGTTGCATTTCTCCGAA
>JBFWYF010000290.1:0-8296 GCA_050186685.1 Pirellulaceae bacterium | reverse complement strand
GGCACCGGAATGCACGATACGCCGACCAGCGCCAGGCCGAACCCGGCCGCTATCAGCGTAGTCAGAATCAGTCTATTGCGCGGTTTGCGTCGCACCTTGTTCTCCTGACTCTCTCAAGGCCCGGGCCCAGCGGATCTGAGCCGTCTTCGGGCGCGTTGCTAGTTTGTGTCAAAGCGACGTCGGTCGTTCTGACTCAGCAGGTTTGGTACTAGCCTCTCTGCACGATCGATCGCATCCACGACGTTGCGCACGATCCGATCACAGCGTTTTCCACCGAGCTGATAAATGCGGCGCGTTTCGGACCCGAGCTCCTCATCGATCAATTACGCGAGCGCGAGCCTCGCCCGGTGCAAACGCACCTTGGCGTTCGTCATGGAGATGCCGAGGCACTCCGCAACCTCCGCCGTTAGCAAGCCTTCGACATCGCGGAGAAGGTACGTCACGCGCAGGCTTCTCGGTAGCTGCTGCAACGCGCGCTCGAGCGCCGCTCGAAGCTCGCGCCTGCTTTCGGGATCGTCAGGCGCGGCGTCGTCGATGTTCAGTTCGTCTAGACTGGCACACTCGCCTGCATCGAGATCGGACCAGCGTCCAGGTTGCCGGCGACGCACTCTCGCCGACGCCTCATTGATCGCAATCCGGGTAAGCCACGTTGAAAAGCGCGAGCGCCCCTCGAACTGCGCCAGGTGCCGATACGCGGTGAGATACGCTTCCTGCATAACGTCTTCGGCCTCGGCCATGCTGCGGACGATCCCACGGTTTATCCGGAAGAGCCTCTGGTTGTAGCGCCGCATCTGCACCTCGAATGCTTGTCTCTCACCCGCGAGAACTCTTCGGACGACCTGTTCGTCCTAAAGAGACCCACCCGGTGCCTCGCCGCGCGGCAGATTCAAGCGAAGGGCCGCTCCATTGCCGTCAGCCGTGTGTTGCATGACGCACGTCCCCTTCCCGTGGCATGGGCTCTGGAATGAGCGGCTCGCCGCGCAGCGCGGCCGTCTGCCCAAGCGCGTACGCCGCAACGGCCATCACGAGGTCGCGAACGGCCACGTCCAAAACGCCCGCGATGACCAGATTGGCCGCGATGAGCACGAGCCAAGCACTCGCGACGTAGGCGCCGAGTCGAGTGAACCGGGTGAGGATCGCGACGCCGACGATCATCTCGATGACGCCGACGGCGCCGAGCAGTAATTCGGGGCTGATCGGCAGGACACCGGCAATCTGCGGACTGAGCTATGACTTCCAGTCCGCGAGGATTCCGAAGAACTTGTCAAGCCCCGCGAGGAACGGGACCAGACCGAAAGCGACTTTGAGCGGCAGGTAAATCGAGTTGAGTGGTTTTTCGTTCATGATGTTGTCTCCTTGTTCATACGGAGTGCCGCCGTCGTGAAAGGTTGCTTGCGAACACGGTGTTTCATCGTCCGCGTCGCTTTGGCGAGGTATTCCGCCAAAGCGACGGCATTGTTGTGCTTGGTGTCGCGGGCCGCGAACACGAGCGTCACACGCCTTTCCTCGCGCGAAAGGAGAAACCTGATGATCTCAGGCTTTCCATCGAGCTCTGCAGCGTAACGAGCGCGGAACTCGTCCCATTTTTGTAGGTCGTGATCGAACCACTTGCGCAACGAGGCACTGGGAGCCGCGTCCTTGAGCCAATGATCGATCCGCAGTTCGTCCTTGGAGATTCCACGCGGCCACATGCGGTCCACGAGGACGCGGCACCCGTCTGACGCACTAGCCGGAGCGTAAGCCCGCTTGATTCGGATCCAACGATGCCCAGCGGTGTGCGCCCGTCGGCTGCGCTCTCTTGCGTTAGTCATTGGGTTTTGAACTCCCATTATCTTCAGACTGTGAGGTTGCGCGGAGAGCGATCAGCGAGTGTGCGTAGGCGGCGCCTGCGCGCATCTCGGCCGCGACCCAGATCGCCTCCATAAGCTCCGCGTCACTCACACCGTGCTGACGAGCGCGCCGCGAATGCGCCTCGATGCAATAGGGGCACTGAGTCACATGGGCGACCGCCACAGCGATTAACTCCTTGACATTCCGGGGCACCGCGCCTTCCCTGAAGACCTGATTGCTGAAAGAGCGGAAGGCTCGAAGCGTCTCCGGAGCGAGGTCGCGGCGTCTTCTGGCGAGTTCAGCCGCCTTCTCGGGAAAGGTTGTATCTTTCATGGCTACGCCCCATTTATCGCGCGGTCGGTGCGCACTGTCTGCGAATCCTCATCGCCACAAGCAGTCAATTCGCGTTCAGCTGCGACCCAGTCGGCCAGCGCGTCGCCCCACACGCCGTTGTGGCACCGCTCTTGATAGATCTCAAAAGCCCGGCATCGAACCAGCTCAGCCGTTGGCACGACCTCGCCCAACTTGGCTGTTTTGGTCGCGCGGCTCACGTTCTTTACCGTTGGTGTCTCCGTATTCTTTCGAACCATCACAATTCTCCTTGTCCGTCCGAGGCCTGGAAGCGACTTGGAACTACAAGTGTAGGTCGCCAGCCGCCTCGGGCTGATACGTCAATTCCAAAATCTCACATGTTTGCTTCCCCGCAGGTGCCGTAAAGGACACGCGGTCCCCCGTTCGATATCCCAAAAGCGCGGCCCCCAACGGAGCAAGGACGGAAATGCGTCCCTCCGCAGCGTCCGCGAAATCGGGAAATACGATCGTGCACCCGATTTCTGCGTCGGTTTGGCAGTCGCGCAGGCGCACATCGGAGTTCATCGTGACGACGTCGGGATCAACGTCCTGATCCGCGATCAACCTCGCACGATCCAACTCCTTTTGCAGTACTTGAAGGTGTGGCCGTTGCTTTCCGTACGGATCTTTGGTAGTGCGCAGCAACTCTCGGAGTCGTCGCATGTCTGATTCCGTGATGTAAATCGCCCGTCTTGGCACGTTCGTCTCCTAAACCGCGTGCAAACCGCACGACCTCGACCGAATCGCGGCGCTAACCTACGCCGTCAAAGAACACAGCAATTGTCGTGCCGCGCCTCGCGCGATACTTGACGACAAGCCGGAAGTGCCTCGGCGAGCCGCAAAGGCGGCAAGTACGTGGCGTTCGGCGTGAATATGATGGCGACCGTGCCGCGGTAACACCTTCGCCTGGATGTAGTAGCAGCGGGGCGTTTTTCACCGCCGGGTTGTTTTGCCCCGCGCAGCCGTGAGGTTGTTCCCGACCTGGACGCACGGAATTCGACACGGCGACGCGTTCTTAGCGAGTCTTCGGTCTCCTGCGCTCCATCGACCGAATGGCATGGTGTTTGCCGTCCAGGCTGTTTAGAAGCAAATCATTTCGAGGAGTCGTCGCTATGAGTTCCGAACGCACGTTGCCCGTATATTCGTTGAAGTTGAAGAGCCGCCGCGAAGTGGCCGAACGCACGCTGGAATTTGGCTTCGACAAGCCCAAGGACATGATTTTCAAGGCGGGTCAGTTTATGGACCTCACCTTGATCGAGCCTCCGGAAACGGATGCGGAAGGAAACACGCGAGGTTTCTCGATAAGCAGCGCTCCCGATGACCCGGAGCTGGCCTTCGCCACGCGGCTACGGGATACGGCGTTCAAACGCGTCCTTCAGCAGATGCCGCTCGGAACCAACGTCAGAATTGAGGGGCCGTTCGGCAACCTGACCCTGCACAACGACTCCAGCCGGCTGGCGATACTGCTGGCGGGCGGGATTGGCATCACACCGTTTCGCAGCATTGTCCGAAGAGCAGCTCACGAGAGGCTGCCTCACCGGATCCTGTTGTTCTACGCCAACCGGCGCCCAGAGGACGCTGCTTTCCTGGATGAGTTCCGTGATCTCGCGGAGAAGAACCCGAACTTCAGGTTCATTCCAACGATGACGAATATGAGCCAATCACACCTGCCGTGGAAGGGTGAGACCGGTTACGTCACGCACGAGTTGATTGCAAGACATTTGCACAGCATCATCTCGGAGAACGAACGATTGCACGCCATCCACTACATCGCCGGCCCGCCGGGGATGGTTGCGGGCCTGCACGCAATGTTGAATCGCGCCGGCATCGATGACGACGATATTCGGTCAGAAGAATTCGCTGGCTACTGAACACCACGCGAGGCACCAGGAAAATGACCTTGACATCCACCGGACCGAATCGGCAACTTCACGGCGTAGGGATTTCTCCTGGGTTTGCGATCGGCCGCGCGCATGTGTATGCCGAAGTCTTGCCTGGAACGGCCGGTTGCGACCTTGTCGGCGCAACGCGGATCGACGCCGAATATGCCCGTTTTGAGCGAGCTCGCGACAGCGTGATCGAAGAACTTAACGGCCTGATCAGTCGTGTCCGCGGTGAACTCGATATCGGTCTTGCCGACATTTTCCGGGCGCACAAAGCGATCCTCAGTGACCCGGCGATATTGAGGGAAATAAGTGTCGAAATCGAACGGACAAGCGCGACTGCCGAACAGGCGGTACAATCTGTCCTTGAGCGCTGGAAGGCGAAATTCGAGGCTTCTACGCACTATCTGCTGCGAGACCGTGTGGACGACATCGAAGACATTCGTAAGCGACTGCTCAGCACCTTGATGGGTGTAAGGAACCTGATTGAAAACATTCCGACGGGCAGCGTACTGATTGCCAAGCGCCTACTTCCGTCTGAGATTGTGCTCCTACGCGAGCGCGCTCTCGCGGGAATCGTGATCGAGAATTGTGGCGTGGCTTCTCATTCAGCCATTCTCGCTAGGAGTATGGAGATTCCTATCGCGGCGCAGATACCCGATGCCACGGAGATCATTACAACTGGCACCATGGTGCTCGTCGACGGAATTGTCGGTCGAGTCGTCATCGAACCGGACCAGAATAGAATCGGCGGGTTTCAAGAGCGCGTCAATGAACGCGCCCGCGTCATTCAGTTGGCCCGTGAGCGGTGCCATCAGCCTGCCGTTACACTGGATGGCACTAACATCCTCGTGATGGCCAATGCGGGCTGCGTCGAGGACGTGCATCTCGGGCTCATAAACGGGGCGGACGGCATCGGGCTGTTCCGGCTAGAGCAATTCTATCTATCACAGAATGACTTGCCGCTCCGAGACAAGATCATGGGCTTGTTACGTGACGGTTTGCGGAATGTCGATGGGAAGCCGATGACGTTGCGGCTCCTGGACGCGGGGGCCGACAAGCTCTTGCCCTGTCTCCCTCAACGGCGGGAATCCAACCCATCATTGGGCCGGCGTGGCGTCCGCCTGTTGCTCGACCACGCCGAGCTCTTGTCATCACAACTTGAGGCCATGCTGTCGCTCTCTCAGAAACATACACTTCGCATCCTGGTGCCCATGGTGACGTTCGCCCAAGACATGCGACGGGTGCGCGAGGCGGCCGAGCGCATTGCGCAGGATCTGAGGATCGACACAATCCCGCAGATCGGTGCAATGATAGAGACCCCCGCCGCCGCACTGTGTGTCGCGGAAATATCAGAGTTCGCAGACTTTTTGAGCATCGGCACCAATGATCTTACTCAATACACGATGGCGGCGGACCGCGATGACGAGTTTCTGTCGGATTACTACGTGGACAAACATCCCGCAATCATGAAACTTATTCAGCATGTGTGCTCGTCGGTCCGGGACAAGGAAGTCTCAGTCTGCGGCGAGCTTGCCGGTGACCCCGAAGCGATTCCTCAATTGCTTGAGATGGGGATTCGACATCTCAGCGTTCTTCCACTGCGCATTCCCGCTGTGAAAGAGCGGGCGCGGAACGTCGAGATGAATGTGAACGGCAGGACGGTGGATGCTGCGTTAAACGAAGCACGACGATAGCCGCCTGAAGCCGACGCATGAACGATGAAGCCGTGATTCAGACAGCTTCAGGACGTACAATGGAGATTGAGTGTTGAACCGTCACTGGCTCATTCCGAACCAGCCCTACTCGTCCTACGGGGCGTATCAAAAGAGCGTGGGCGAGAACGCGATTCGAAAGGCGCAGAGCCTGTCGCCGCAGACGGTCATACGGATGATTGAGGAATCGGGGCTTCGCGGCCGCGGTGGTGCAGGATTCCCGACCAGCAGGAAATGGCGGACGCTGTTCGAACATCCGTGTAAGCGCCGATTCGTGGTCTGCAACGCCGCCGAGGGAGAGCCGGGGACGTTCAAAGACCGATTCCTGCTGAAAAAGAATCCCTTCTCGACTCTCGAAGGAATGTTGATTGCAGCACACGTTGTAGGTGCGACACGACTGTTCATCGCTCTAAAAGCATCATTTCGAGAGGAGCTTGAACATGTCCACAACGCGCTTCGGGAGATCCATGCTGCCGGGCTCTTTGGTGGTCGGCGATTTACGGTTGTCGAAGGTCCTGAAGAGTATCTATTCGGAGAGGAAAAGGCCCTTCTTAACGTCATCGACGGTCCGGGGCCTCTGCCTCGGGAGGCGCATTACCCGCCTTATGAGTTGGGCTTGTATTCGACGCCGGGTTCGCCGAATCCGGCGCTGGTCAACAACGCGGAGACGTTTGCCCACGTTCCGAACATCATCCGAGATGGTCCACAGGCTTTCCGCAAACTGGGTTCTGCGGATACACCCGGAACAATCATTTCCACAATCAGCGGGCAAGTGAAGCGCCCAGGTGTGTACGAGTGTGAAGCTGGGATGCCGCTTGCGGAGTTGTTCAATCACTTTGCCGGTGGACCCCTCGCTGGAAGGACGTTTAAGGCGGCAATTTGTGGCGTTTCTAATGGCGTCATTCCGGCCCATCGATTTGATACTCCGGCCGACTTCGGTTCTCTCCGCACGATCGGGAGTGGGCTTGGATCGGCAGGATTTGTGGTCTTCGATGATTCAACATCAATGCCGCGCGTCGCCCAAGCCATGGCCCGATTTCTTTATGTCGAATCCTGCAACCAATGTACCGCGTGCAAGTACGGGCTTCGAATGGCATCCACCGCGCTGGATGAGCTCCTTGATCGAACTCATCGCCCCGGCGCGTACGTCCTTGACCGGATCCTCGCTGGCGTGGAACATGCCCCACAGGGGAATCGCTGCTATCTCCCTGTACAGGCATCGCTGCTCATTCCGAGTATCATTCGTGAGTTTAGGACCGAATTCGAGGCTCTCTGCGAAGAGCAAGAGCTGGAGACCGGCATCATCCTTCCTCCGAAGATGGTTGATTATGATGAGCAGCGCCACCGATTTGCTTATGACAGGCTCCAAGTATTCAAGAATCCCGACTGGACCTACTCACCTCCGGCGGGCCTTGTCGAGGCGCCTGCCACCGGAAAAGATTGCACACGATCGGAGAGCGATACAGGCGACACTCTGATGGCGGGAACTTCCCAGGATTCGAAAAAGCGTACAGATGAGTTTCGAACAGCTTCGTTTCCCGTAGCGTCTGTAGCCTTGATGGACCAGGAACTGGAGTCGTTGCACAAGCAACGACGGGCCCTTGAGGCCTCGATACTTCGGCACAAGCAGCATACTATGATCCTCAGGAAGGAACTGGAAACAATCTCACGGCGGATCAGGGAGGTGGAACTTGACCTGCAACGCGAGGCCTCCATGGAAGGAGGCGAGTAATCGTCCAGGAGCGCCTTCCCCACGCAGCCCATTTATGAGCACTGCACGGTGATCCGGCAGCGCATCCCTGCACACCTGACGAGACATCTCCTCACATATGAAGCGCACTCGCGGATTCTTTGGAGAAAGACGATAATGCCCAAGACTGAAGTCGATCTAACCGATGAGCAATTGTTACAAATACACTCGTTGATGGTGCAAGCTCGAGTGACCGAAGAGCGAATCATTCGGATGAACAAGGCCGGCGAAGCGTACTTTTGGATCGGTGGTCCGGCAATCATATTCGGATTAGGTCGGCGGCGGCCCTTGAGAAGCCGCACGGAATCGTAGTTTTCAACACGTACCACAGACGATCAAGCGTCAGCGTCGAGAGGGCGCAGCCGGCACCCTCTTCGCAGCGCACCGTGTACCTCCCGCTCCGGTCTTGAACAACGCTGATCGACGCTCTATATGGCTCGTACCATATAACATCCCGTACTGACGGCGGATCGGTTCGGGCCCATCGGGGTTTTTCACCCCACCGATTCAAAACACCCCGTTTCTGAATCGCCTGTGAGCATCCTTTATCCGCGTGCGCACGGCCTTTCGGCAACGCGAATTGGTGATTGGGGTCGGTTTTTGGGACAGCGTACCCGGAAAGCCGCCCGATTCGTCGCTGACTTCTCCTCCGATGGGTCAATGGCACGGAAGGTGCAAGACACGCACAGGCGAAGGAGAAATGATATGCTCGTAACTGATTCTCAAGTCGGATCCCAGCCACAGAATGGCGAGTCGGATTCAGTTCA
>JBFWYF010000289.1:0-8305 GCA_050186685.1 Pirellulaceae bacterium | reverse complement strand
GCCCGGTCCTGAGGCCGCCGGAGAACTTCACCCTGGCGGCGGTGGCGTTGAATCAGGACGGCACCCGAGTCGTGGCCGCTGGTATCGGTGGGAGCATGTACTGGTGGGAGACCGCCAAGGGGGGTGAGGGAACTCCGCTGGTCGTGCGAACCGAAAGCACGGAATCCATCCAGGGGCTGTCCTTTTCGCCGGATGGCAATCGGGTGGCCACTGGGAGCCAGGAAGGAGGGGTGGCGGTGTGGGAACTGGCGACCAACGAGACGATGGTCACTTGGAACGTGGCGGGGCCGGCGAGCTGCGTGGCGTTTTCCCCCGACGGTCGGTGGCTGGCCGCGGGAACGGGCAAGATGTCGTTCGGTTGGCCGCAGGATTCGCCGATCCACGTCTGGGACCTGACTACGGGCCGCGGGTTGGAAGCACGGGTGGGGCACGAAGATGTCGTGACGGACGTGGCCTTTTCGCCCGACAGTCAGCGCAAGGCCTCGTCCAGCCGGGATGGTAGCGTGCGGGTCTGGGACATTCCGCCTCTTCCGGCATGGCGGGCGGAGCAAGAACTGCCCGTGACCGGTTCCTTGCTGGCGTGGAATAGTAGCGCGCTGCTCGCGGGTTACTTGTCGGATCGCCCCGGGGGGGAGGTGCAACTCGTCGATATTCCATCTGGCCGCGTGGCGACGCTTCGTGGTTCCCCTACCTATGCGACCGCGGTGGGACTCGCCGCCGACGGGTTGTCAGCGGCCGTTGCCGATGGTGAGGGCACCGTCACGATCTTGGATGTCGCCGCGGGGAAGACGCGTTGGACGCACAAGAGCCGTGGCCGGTTTCAATCCCTCCAATTTTCACCAGACTCGCAGATGGTCTGCGAATTCGGGAGCGACGGTCCCAGGGATTCGTGGCACGTTTGGGAGGTAGCCACGGGAAGAGAGGACACAGAACGCAAGGCCCCACCCGGACGCGTGTTTGCGGCCTGGTGCGGCGCTGCCGGGCGGATTGTGCTCGCCGTGCAAAGCCGCACGGAACTCGCGACCGAAACTTTCCTGTGGGATCTGCAGGTGGGAGGAAAGTTGTGTGACTTGCCCGATGCATCGGGGGAGGGAGGCCCTTTCTCCGCCGATGGGACGCGATTGACGGTAATCGGTGTTGACCTGGCTGACATCCGGATCTACGACACGGCAACAGGAAAGCTGATTCACACGGTGAGCGGCCATCGCGGACAGATTCGTTCCCTGGACTTCTCGCCCGATGGGCACACGCTCGTCTCGGCTAGTGAAGTGTCCGCGGAACGGGTCAAGACGCCAGGCGACGTCATCGTCTGGGACGTCGCCACGAGTCGACAGCGCATGGCATGGCCCGGCGCGCCACCGGTCGCGTTCTCGTCCGACGGGCGACGGCTCGCCTGGAAGCGCGATCCCACGGGATCGATTGTCGTGTGGCGAGCGGCAAATCCCGACGAAATCGCGCGCACGACGGTATTGCCACGCTGACTGGGGTACGACCATTTCCTTCGACACCGTTCGTGCTATCCTTTTGGCATGGACCGATTCGACGAAAACCCGGCCTCGTCGGGCGAAAAGGACGCAATACCGGGTCAGCACGGCGTGCAGAGTGGCACGCCGCATCCGCTGACGGAGCCCGCAGCGCACGCAGTGAATCCTGACGCAACGCCCACCAGCCCCGATCTGCTGCCGCAGGTTCGGCCCGCGGTAGCTGCTGACGCCCAGCAGGCCGATGAAGCGGTCCTGTCCTGGCTGGACCACGACGACTCGGTTGCACCCGCAAACCGCCCGACCAACGCTCCTTCGATCGACGACTGGGATGGGATCGACGTCTACGAGTCGCCGCCGCCGCCACGACGACAAGGGCGACGGCGCGTGGTATTGCCCATCGTCCTGTTTGGGCTGACCTGTGTGTCGACGTTCTTCGTCGGCATGACGTGCTGGGCTCCCGAGTATTACTTGTTCGTGCAGTCTGATCCGGGTATGGCGCTGCGCCGCATGTGCATTTCGCATTGGGACGACGGTTTGCTGTACATGGGAGCGGTCCTGGCGATCCTGCTGTGTCATGAAATGGGGCATTTCGTCTTCACCGTCCGCCACCACATCCGCGCCAGCTTTCCGTATTTCTTGCCGTTGCCCATTACGCCGATTGGAACCTTGGGCGCTGTCATCGGTATGGACGGGTTGCGGGCGGATCGAAAACAGATTTTCGATATCGGGATCGCCGGTCCGCTGGCCGGACTGCTGGTCGCGGTACCTGTCTTGTGGCTGGGCGTGGCCCGGTTGGACCTGACGGAGAACCAGTTTGGCGTCTATCAGCTCGACATGCCGCTGATCGTCCGTGCGATGGCCTGGATCGCCGGCACGCCTGGTCTGCAGCAGGGCGCGGCCATCTGGCAGGGGCAGCTGAACCCTTGGCTGATGGCTGGCTGGGTCGGGTTGCTCGTGACCGGCCTGAACATGCTGCCGGTCAGCCAGTTGGACGGCGGGCACGTAATCTATGCGCTGTTTGGGCGATCATCGCGTTGGATAGCTCGAGCGTTCATGGTGACGGTGATCGCCTATGTCATCGTCTGGGGCAAAGTCGAGCTGACGTTGATGATCGGGCTGATCCTGTTGATCGGTACGGATCATCCGCCCACCAGCAACGATGCGGTGGAACTGACGTGGTTTCGCAAGGCGCTCGCCTATGGATCGTTGGCGATTCCCTTGCTGTGCATCCCGCCGCGGTTCTTGATCACCCAATAACCTGGGCGCCGAGGGTGCCCGGCTCGCGGTCGACCACTTCCCGTTGGCCGTAGGGTTTGCTATATCCTGTGGCTGCAGTTTCATCCGCTAATTGTGTGGACAAGGGCCGTGGTATGAAGCAGGCGATCGCAGGAGTTACACCCGCTCACGTGGCGGAAAAGACGGTCATGGTGGTTTGGCCATCGATTGCTGCGTATCCCTCGGGACGTTGGCTGGGCGGACTATACAGCATCAGCGCGGGAGTCTGGGTGATCACGGTTGGCAACCTGTTGGCCCTGGCTTCGATTCCGCACGCCTTGTTTTTGTATTTTTATCGGCTGGGCACGGGCAAATCGTATCGCTTGACGAACCGCCGTGTGGTGGAAATGGCGACGACGACCAAGTTCCGCACGGCCGATCGGTTTCCGTTCTTTTCGGTGAAAGTCACGATCGGCGACGAGGTGAAATCGGTCGACCTGGACCGATTCGACGCCATCGACATTGTCGTGCGTCCCGGGCAGGCGTGGTTTCACGCCGGCGACCTGGTGTTTCGCCTGGGAAATGTCGAGACGTTCCGGCTGGACGCGGTCTCGCGGCCGGATGTCTTCCGCCAGACGTGTCTCAAGTCCCAGGCGGCTTTCAAAGGGGTCCGGCAAGCACTGCAGCGTCAGGCTGTGCCCGTTTGACGAGATCGTCGACGATCATGCGCAGAGCTCTGGCCGACACGGCCGCTGGTAGCGCGGCAATTTCTTGCCCGCGGGTGGCCGACTGAGTCAAATCCAACGGCAAGTGGACGAACGTGATCTTCGTTCGGAGCCGTTGTTGAGCTGCAATATGATGCGCCAAGTACAGGGTCGCATTGCACAAGTACGTACCTGCGTGATACGAGACGGTCGCAGGTATCCCGGCCTGAGTGAGTCGCTGGGCCCATTCGGCCAGTGGCATGTCGGCGCGGTACGCGACGGGGCCGTCCTCCACCAGCGGCCGGCACGACTCGGCTCCGCGGGCCGAATGGCCGCCGACGTTGATGCCAATCGATTCGAGGCGGATCTTCGCGGAACCGGGGGCCTGTCCCAGGTGGATGGCGTAGTCGTAGTCGTCGCGGAGGTCGCGGGCGAGTCGCTCGAGGACCGCGTGGAAGTCGACAGGGTAGCGACGCGTTGTCAGCCGCACGCCCGTCGGCAGGTTCTTGGTGAATTCGACCAGCGCCAGCCAGCTGGCGTTTTCCTGCCACTCGTCGTAGGGCTCGAAGGCGGTGATGAAGATTCGCAGCATGGATCTGGGCTTGGCAGCCGGGAGGCCTGGAACGGTACGACCGGGCAAGCGGGGGCAGTGCTGTCCTGGTATACCCGGCGGCTGGCACGTTGACAAGAAACCCGGACTCCGCCGGCGGCAGAATTCGCTCCCGAGCCGGGTGATCCCGCGCGAATCGGCGGCTCGGGGTAGAATGACGCCAGGGAACAAAGTAACCTAGGCTCTGTCCGAAAACCGCATGGCCCTCACCCTAACCCTCTCCCGGAGTACCGGGAGAGGGGACTTGGAAAACCGCTTCGAGGTCCGCCATGTGGGGCTTCGGACAGAGACTAGCTGCTGGAATTCAGCTCTGTCTGGAAATTCGGCGGGCCGGACCTTCGCTCGCAAAGTGCACGGCGAGGGGACTGGAGATGGAGCCCGTGGTAGGGGTTTCCCGGTAGAGCTCCGTTTTTCGCCTCGAACTGCGATGAGATTTACCATGCCCATGTCGAGAATAGTGTTGACGGCGTTCTGCGGTTTCATTTCCTTTGTCTTGGCCGTACCGGCTTCGGCGCAGAGTATTTTCCCGGACAAGAATCTCGAAGCTGCCGTTCGCCGCTACGTCTTTGAAAAACGAAACAACGACCAGCCGCTGACCGAAGAAGACGTCGTGAACATTTCTACGGTGCAGGGCAAGAACAAAGGCATCAAGGATCTGACGGGACTCGAGAAGTGCCGCAGCCTCGCTCAGCTGGATCTCGAAGGCAACGAAATTGAAAAGCTGGACGCGATCAAGGACCTGAAGAATATCCAATCGCTGACGCTGGCCAAGAATAAGATCAAGGACATTCAACCGCTGGCCGGGCTGACCAAGCTCCAGTATCTGCAGTTGTCTGACAATCAGATCAGCGATCTATCGCCCCTGGCCAAACTCGAGAACATGCGGTCCCTGTACCTGTCCCACAATCAGATTCAAGATTTATCGCCGCTGGGTGGTCTGTCGAAGATGTGGTCGTTGTACTTGGATGGCAACAAGGTGGAATCAATCGCGCCGTTGGCAAGTCTGAAGAATCTTGATTCGCTCGATTTGCGCAGCAATGCGGTCGCGGACCTGTCGCCCCTGAAGGGGCTGACCGAGTGGAAATACCTGTTTTTGGACGGCAATCAGGTCAAGGATCTAAGCGTGTTGATCGAGATGGGCAAGGCGGACAAGGAGGGTTCGCAGCGGTTTGCACCTTTCTGGAACGTGTATCTCAAGGGGAATCCGCTGAGCGATGCCGCTCAGAAAACGCAGCTGGAGGAGCTGAAGAAGTACGCGAAGACGGTAGCGTACGAGTAGCTCGCGTGGCGACGGGGTTGCTCGTCATCGGGCATGGGAGCCGGGACAACGCGGGGCTAGCCGAGTACGAGCAGGCCGTGCGGCTCGTCGCCGCCAGATTACCGGACGTGGTCGTTCAGGCGTCGTATCTGGAGTTGGCGGAGCCGACGATCGGAGCGGGGCTCGAGCGGCTCGTAGCTGCGGGAGCTGCACGGATTCTTGCGGTGCCCCTGTTGTTGCTGGCGGCTGGCCACGCGCGTCGGGACATCCCGGCAGAACTGTCCGACGCATCTCGTCGCTGGCCGGGGCTGGATATCCGTTTGGCGGGGCATCTCGGGTGCCACGCTCGGTTACTCGAGTTGTCTCAGCTGCGCCTGTACGAAGGGCTGCGGATGTGCGGTGAGTCGGGCGCGGCGGCCGCTGGTTCGTGGCGATTGATCGTGGTGGGTCGCGGAAGTTCTGACGAGCAGGCGCGGCAGGAACTGGGAGAGTACGTGCGTGCGCTGGCGGAACGGATGGGCGCGAGCGGCGTCGAGATCGCGTATGTCGCCGCGGCCCATCCGAGGCTAGGCGAGGCGCTGAGTAAGTATGAAGGCCTGCCGGGAACGCGATTGCTGGTTCTGCCGCATCTGTTGTTTCAGGGAGAGGTGCTGCGCGAAATACGCGAATGTGTCGCCGGATTCTGCAAGCGGAATCCAGCGAGTCGCGTGTGCGTGGCGCCCCATCTGGGGCCGTCGCCGCTGCTGGTCGATGTGATTGTGGCACGTTGGCAGGAGGCGCAGCGGGGGCCAGCGTAAGTGGTCGACCCAGTGTGGTCCGCCGGGTCCCGGCGGCGAATCGGCCAACAGGCCGTTGCCCGGGAACGGCTCGGGCCGTGCGGGCCACACGCGCCGAACTGCGCCGCACAGCCCTGCGTGGCTCGCTTGACAAAGTGAAGTCGCTCGACTACCTAAGACCGTTTGTTTTTCAGCCCGGCGGGCCAGGTGGCCGGTCGGTACCCGCGTGCCGGCTGATCTCCTGAAGGAATTTCTGCATGGCTGGTGGCGACGATCGGACCTGGGGCTCGGCAACGGACGACCCATGGCGCGATGACCTCGGCGACGACGACTACGTTGGCGAGCGAGAGGACGCTGAAGACATCGATGCAGCTCGCCGTGACGCGACCGCTGGCCGTAATCCGGATGGCGAATCGAGCGAAGAGGCCGTACCCGGGGGCGCGGCGATCTCGGTCGTGCTCCAATCGCCCGACGAAGAGCCCGATGATCTCGACGACTTCGACGAGGAAGATTTCGACGACGACTTCGACGACGACTTCGAGGAGGAGTCGGAAGACGAGTACGAGATGGACAACGAGGAGTACCCGGACGACGACTTTGGCGAGGGAACCGATGAAGACGACCTCGATGGCGTCGATCTGGACGAAGAGATCGGCATTGAAGGCGAAGAGGCGGCGACAGGCGAAGAGGAGTTGATCGAGAGTGGCGAAGATGCGGAAGAGACCGGCGAGGCCGAGGCCGGCTTCGAGGAATGAGACGGCGCCAAACGTGACCAAGGATTGCGATGTTTGAACCTGTCTCGAACAATGCGGATTTTCCGTCGCAGGAACAGCGGGTGCTGGGCTTTTGGCGCGAGCACCAGATCTACGAACAGACGCTGGAACGTCGCGCGGGGGCGCCGCGCTTTGTGTTCTACGAAGGGCCGCCCACCGCGAACGGGCTGCCTCACCCCGGGCATTGCCTGACCCGGGCCATCAAGGACTTGTTTCCTCGTTACCGGACGATGCGCGGCTATTTCTGCGAGCGCAAAGGCGGGTGGGACACCCACGGGCTGCCCGTCGAGGTCGAGGTCTGCAAGGAACTGGGCATCCACTCGAAGGAAGAGATCGAGAAGTTCGGAGTGGAGCCGTTCATTCACCGTTGCCAGGCGAGTGTCTGGCGTTACATGAAGGAATGGGAGCGGCTGACGGAACGGCTGGGCTTTTGGATCCATTTGGACGAGGCGTACGTCACCTACCATCAGAGCTTCGTCGAGAGTGTCTGGTGGTCGCTGAAACGCCTGTTCGATCGGGGCCTGCTGTACCAGAGCCACAAGATCGTGTGGTGGTGGGCACAAGGAGGCACGGCGCTCAGCAGTGGCGAAGTCGGGCAAGGCTACCGCGAGGTGGCGGATCCGAGCGTGTTTGTGCGATTCCCGCTCGTCGACGACCCGCAGACGTCGCTGCTCGTCTGGACGACGACGCCCTGGACGCTGCCCAGCAACCAATTTGCGGCCGTGCATCCGGACGTTGAATACGCGCGCGTCCTCGATGTGGTTACTGGCCAGCGGCTGATCATGGCCAGTTCGCTGGTCGAGGTCATTGCAGGCAAGGTGAAACGCGAGCTGCAGGTCGAAGCGACCATGCCGGGGCGGGTGCTGCTGGGGCAGCGCTATCGGCCGCCCTACGACTACTACTACGACGGGTTGGGATTGGGCCAGCGCGTCGGGCGTCTGCGGGCGGGGGGTGAAACGGGCGCTGCGGGCGAACAGGCGATCGCCTGGCGGGTTGTCCCGGCCGAGTTCGTGACGGTGGACAGTGGGACCGGAGTCGTGCACCAGGCACCGGCCTTCGGCGAAGTGGACTACGAGGTGCTGCTCTCGGAGCAGGCCCGCTTCGTGGACGGCGCGGGACCGGAGCTGATCTGCGCGGTCGCCGCGGATGGGACGTTCACCGTCGAGGCCCCGCGGTACACCGGTCGGTGGGTGAAAGATTGCGACAAGGATATCTGCCGCGAATTGCGGGAACGGGGCCTGCTGTTCCACCAGGAGCAGTACCTGCACGAATATCCGTTCTGCTGGCGGGCGGATGAAGACCCGCTGATCCAGTATCCACGCCGCAGCTGGTTCATCCGCACGACGCGATTCCGAGACCAGATGCTCGACAATAACCGCCACATCAACTGGTTGCCGGAGCATATTCGCGACGGGCGGTTTGGCAATTTCCTCGAGTCGAACGTCGACTGGGCACTGTCCCGCGAACGCTACTGGGGGACTCCCC
>JBFWYF010000288.1:0-8317 GCA_050186685.1 Pirellulaceae bacterium | reverse complement strand
CTTCGTCACGGCAACGAACTACGTTACCGAGACCGAGCGGTTCGGGGGCGGCAATTCGTCCAAACGAAACGAAACCGATCCCGTCAAACGAACCGCTCTCTGGCACGCACCCGGCTATGAAGTGACCGATCAGTCGCCTGTGACCCAGCTGACCTGGAACGACATGATTGTGTTCTGCAACTGGCTGAGCGACCAGGAACACCGTGATCGTTGTTTTCGACAGAATGACCGGGGCGACTGGGTGCGTGTTGCCAGCGCGAATGGCTATCGACTTCCCACCGAAGCGGAGTGGGAGTTCGCTTGCCGGGCAGGAACCACAACGCATTACTCGTTTGGCGATGAAGTATCCGCACTTGATGATTACGCCTGGTTCAATCGCACGGCCGAGCATGGCAAGAAGATCGGCGCGCGGCCTGTGGCGACCAAACGTCCGAATCCCTTCGGTCTGTATGATATGCACGGGAACGCCTGGGAACGGTGTCAGGACTACCATGATCCGGGCTGGTATGGCAAGAGCCCGCTGCAAGATCCACAAGGGCCTGCGGACGGCAGCCACCGCGTAGTCCGCGGCGCCGGCTGGCACTATTTTGATCTCCATTGTCGCAGCGCGTATCGGAACAACTACTCGCCCCACGCCCGTACGGGAAATACGGGCTTTCGCGTGGCGTGCGGAATTTGAGAACTTCTCGACGTACATCCAGCTGTTTCAGAAGCTTGACATCCCCAGCCCCGCAGGGTCCGGAGGGGCGACGAATTTCCAGGTTCATCTTCCCCTGCCGGGGTTCATTAACGCCGTGATTCTTGTGTCGCCATTCGGGGCTAGAGATTAGACGGGGCCTCTCGCCGGGGATTGAAAGCCCCGGCAGAGAATTGCATTGGCCCTTCGGGCCTGTGGGCTCCGCCCCCGTAGCTCCGTTCACCAGACGTAGCCCCTTTCGCCGGAAAGGGGGCGAGCACGATTCCGCCCCCGGGACCGTCCTGCGTCAGGATCTCCCACGCTCCCGCGAGCGTGGCTACGGGCGATGCTACCGGGCAGCAGTCTTCAGCCCGTGATGCGATTTCTTCAGATCGAAGTTCAGCGTGTTCGTGCCCGGTGCAATGTGCGCGGTCAGCCCGGAGGTCCGCGGATTGTTGTAGAGAACGGGGATGGCTGAGGGCAAGCTCACCGTCTGCGTATGACTGACCGTGTCCTTGCCGTAGTTCGGATCGGTCTTCCACGAATCACAGGATGCCGCGGGATCGGCCAGCACCTTGACGATGCCAACTTGATAGTCCCCCGCCACCGCTCCACAGCCGTCCGCGTCTTCCTCCAGATCGGAGACGTAGAATTTGCCGAGCTCATCCGTAACACCGGTGGCAGCTCGGCCCGTTCCGCCGTGAATCGGAGAAAAGATAACTGTCGCGCCGCTCAGCGGTATACCTTCCAGCGTCACGACACCTTCCACCGAGCTGAGTCCGGGCCCATTCTGGCCGCACCCCATCATTGCCACTGCGAAAACGGTCGCGGCCCCATAACGCATCAACATGGATACACTCCCTCATCAGAACTTGGACTTGGATTGCGGATCGCCACGGAAGCAACTGCCAATCCTCCTGATCCCTCCCCCGGCCCGTCACCCAAGAGGCGCGAGGGCAAGGGGTAGTTATTTCCTCGGCGATCCAGAGACGGCGGCCGAGCCGCCGCCAGGGCGCTCGGCCGCGAAACCTGCTGACAAACGTGCGATTTACGGTTCGACTTGCGTCGCCTCGCCGCCGCTGATCGATCCCATGGCTCCCCACACCCCCCATAGAGAGGGCCCCTGATAGGTCCGCGAGTTGGCGGGATTCGTCGGCATGGTCAGCGCCAAGTTGCCACAATCGATCGTGTCCGAGATGAAGCGGACGGAGCCATCGCACATTACGCCATTGACACCGCCGACGTGGTAGCTGCTCGGCGTCGGCTGGGCATTCGACTCGGCATTGTTATTCGCACAGACAGGGCCGTTCGGAGGGACGATCGTGAAGAACGTGGTGTAAACGTTATTGGCATCGCCCCAGCGACGGCCGGGTCCATAACCGTTATCGCCCCAGGTGTTCTGGGCCGAAGCTCCGACGAGACGGCCGTTCGTGCCTCTGACGGCCATGCACAGCGACGGCGTGAATTGACCACCGACCGGGAACCCGACGTTTGTTGCCACGCCGCCTTTCAGCGAGTCGCGTCCGACCACACCGTTCTGCCGACCCACGCAGACTTCCGACAGCATGATGGTATTGGACGACCCGTCCGTGATCGTCGCCAGACTGCATTTGCCGCGAATGCCGTTGCTGAACGCACCGCGCCATTCGTAATCGCCATAGTTCAGATAAACATCGCCCTTGCAACATACATAGTTCGTCGGGCGGATGTCGGTCAGCGATATCTGCACGCCATCCGATGGGCAGCGGAAAGTAGGAATCTCGACGGCATAAGGACCCTTTGTGGGCGTCGTCGTCCCGTCGTCGTAGTTCCAGGGCCGGCGTCCCAGATTGGCGAACGGTGCGATCTGATCGTATAGTGCCGACTGCTCCATATAAGGCAGCAGCCTGGTCAGATAGCTCAGCCGGTCCCAGGATTGCCCGTTGTTCAGTACCGATTGCCACTCAGGGCTGTGCGACGCCGAGGGAAACTTCTTATAAGCATCGTGGTGGTTGTGTACCGCCAATCCGAGTTGCTTGAGATGATTCGTGCATTGCATGCGTCGTGCCGCTTCGCGAGCGGCTTGGACCGCGGGAAGCAACAGCGAAACCAACACTCCAATGATCGCAATGACCACCAGCAATTCGACGAGCGTGAAGGCTCGTCTTTCGTCCCGTACGCGCGCGTTCATAAACTGACTCCAGCTTGAAGGAAGCGAGAATGATGGCGACCTGCGACCTTCCATTTCCCAGGCGGCCACCCCGCAAGAAATTGCCCCAGCTCGTATGAGCCGTCCGGGCGGATGATGGAGAGCGGCATCTGCTGCCCCGCCCCGTCGTGTGTTGAGTGTTCCGCGTTGTCTTCCATCCGACGCGTGTGATCACTCAAAGTCGTACCGCCTGAGCCCTTCATTCCCTCCTGGCCACGGCACTAGGACGTCACCGCAACTCACTGTTCGATGCGACTCATTCATCCGCACGCATGTCGCTGCGGAAATTGCAACGGATGTGCCAGGGGATGGAGCGGCGAGTCTTGTAGAAACCACAGGGCCACCCATCCAGATGAGGCGGCACCTACCTCGGCCGGGGAACCGCACCCGTTTTCCGTCGTGCGTCGTGGTGCGCATCGCCGTGCGATCTTCTGCCGCGTATTTTGCCGATTATGAGGACGCTGTCGCCTGGTGCACCGCGTCCCCGTCGCACCACCCGTGCAGGTGTGGGACATGTGCCCCGCTCGGGTGATCGACGAAAATCCTGCGATTCTCCTCGTGCAGATCCCCTGTCGCTGCGGCATCGCAGCGGGGCCGCGCCGGGCGCGCTCTTGGCAGCGCGCCCGGTGTGGCGCCGCTCGCACACCTTCCACCGCTCGCCCGTTTCGTGTGCTTTCGGGGCCGTCTCGGCCGGTATCCGTCGAAGTGGGCGGCGGCCACATCTCGTGAACGAGGGAAGCCGCCGGAGCTCGGCGGACCACTCTCACGATCCCCCGTCGGCAAGCTAGAATATCGCGGTGGCTGGCTGCGGACGCGCGACGAACCGGGATCGTCCTGCCGGTCGTCAGCAACAAGGGACACAGCATGCTCAAAGCGACAGATTCCGCAAAACCGGCGTACTGGCTTGGCTTCGATCTGGGCGGCACGAAAATGCTGGCCACCGTCTTCGACAGCGATCTGCGTCCCCTGGCACGCCGCCGCAAGAAGACCAAGGGGCATAACGGTGTGAAAGCGGTCATGGACCGCATGGTCGAAACCGTCCAGGAGGTGCTGGAAGAGGCGCAGGTCGAGGCGGGGCAGTTGCACGCGATCGGCGTCGGCGTGCCGGGCCCGGTCGATGAAGACAAGGGGATCGTGCTCGAGGCAGCGAACCTTGGCTGGAAGAAAGTGAAGCTCGCCGAGCTGCTCGAAACGCGGGTGGGTTGCCCGGCGGTGGTGCTGAATGACGTAGACGCGGGAGTCTACGGCGAGTACCGATTCGGAGCGGCGAAGTCCGCACGGACGGTGGTGGGCATCTTTCCCGGAACGGGCATCGGGGGTGGCTGCGTCTATGCTGGCGAGATCCTGCACGGACGAGGCAAGTCGTGTATGGAAATTGGTCACGTCCAGGTCGTCCCCGGCGGGCGGATTTGTGGCTGTGGGCTGCGCGGTTGCCTGGAAACCGAGGCCAGCCGTCTCGCGATTTCCGCGGACGCGGCGATGGCCGCGTTTCGGGGGGAAGCGCCTCATCTGCTGGCGGCGGCCGGCACGAACTTGGCCGAGATCCGCAGCAGCGTGCTGGCGAAAGCGATCGAGGCCGGCGACAAGGTGGTCGAACTGATCGTGCGGAGGGCCGCCGGGCGGCTGGGTGTCGCCCTCGCCACGGTCATCCACCTGCTGGCCCCCGATGTGGTGGTCCTGGGAGGGGGGCTCGTCGAGGCGATGCCGGCCCTCTTCGTCGAGTCCGTCACAGAGTCCGCGAACAGGCACGTGATGCCATCCTTCCAAGACTCGTTTAAAGTGGTTCCCGCCAAGCTGGGTGACGACGCCGTCGTAGCCGGTGTGGCAGCCTGGTCGGCCCGGCAGATCTCCCAGCTCGCATTTCCGAAGTCTTGACGCCCGTAGCCCATGAACTCTCCCTCGCCTGCCGCCGCCGGCTCGACTGCGTCCTCCGGGCGCGTCGTCCGTCCTGTGGCAGTGATCGATATCGGGACCAGTTCCATCCGCATGGCGATCGCCGAAATCGACGATGCCGGAAACGTCCATACGCTGGAAAAGCTTCAACAGGCCGTCAGCCTGGGCAAAGACACCTTCACGCTCGGGCATATTCGCAAGCAGACGATCGAGGAATGTGTCCGCGTATTGAAAAGCTATCGGCGGTCGATGGCCGAGTATCAGATCACGCGGCCCGATCAGATCCGCGTCGTAGCCACCAGCGGCGTGCGTGAAGCGACGAACCGGCTGGCCTTCATCGACCGCATCTTTATCGCGACCGGGCTCCACGTCGAGCCGTTGGACGAGGCTGTCGTCAGCCGGCTGACCTACCTGGGCATCCAGCCGTTTCTCAGCAGCGATCCCGCGCTGCAGGTCGCCCGCACGCTGGTCGTGGAAGTTGGCGGCGGGAGCACGGAATTGCTGGTGATGCGGAACGGTACGGTTCTCTACTCGCATACCTACCGACTCGGTTCCCTGCGGCTGCGCGAAATGCTCGAGGCCTATCAGGCCCCCACGGTCAAAGTGCGGGACATTATGGAGGCCCAGATCGAACGGACGGTCAAGCAGATTCGAGAGCACGTCACGGGCGAGGGGAGCGTCGAAATGATCGCACTAGGCGGCGACATGCGATTCGCTGCCGCTCAGCTGATTCCCGACTGGCATCCGGAGTCCCTCGGACGCGTGCCGCTCCTGGCGCTCGAGGAACTGACCAATCGGCTGCTGAACATGTCCGAGGACCGGATCGTGCGCAAGTTCCATCTGAGTTTTCCGGACGCGGATACGGTGGGATCGGCGCTGCTGGCCTACGTGCACATGGCGCGGGCGTTCGATCTCGTCAATGTGCTGGTCACGAACACCAACCTCCGGGACGGGCTGCTCAAGGAAATGGCCATCAAGTCCGCCTGGAACGAGGAACTGAACACCCAGATCATCCGATCGGCACTGGAACTCGGGCGCCGCTTCCATTTCGACGAAGCCCATGCGCGGCACGTGGCGGAATTGTCCCGAAAGCTGTTCCACGCGTTGAGGGACGAACATCAGCTGGAGCAGCGGCAAGTCATCATCCTGTACCTGGCCGCGTTGCTGCACGAAATCGGACTCTACGTCAGCTTCCAGAGCCACCACAAACATTCGATGTACCTGATCCGGAACAGCGAGTTGTTTGGGCTGGGTCGCAAGGACGTGCTGCTGGTCGCGCTGGTCGCTCGTTATCACCGCCGCGCGTCCCCGCAGCCGGATCACGAGGGGTATTCAACGCTGGAGCGCGACGAGCGCGTCACGGTGGCCAAGCTGGCGGCCGTGCTGCGCGTCGCCCTGGCGCTGGACGAATCGCGCAGCCAGCGGATTACGGACTTCCGCCTTGTCCGCGAAGAGGGGCGGCTGGTGCTGGTCGTACCCGATGTCGACGATCTGTCCCTGGAGCAGCTGACGTTGCGCCAGAATGGGTCGCTGTTCGAAGAAGTTTTCGGTACGCCTTTGTTGTTACGCGGGGGCCAGGTGGAATCGGAGTGAGTAGCAGGCATCCATGACGAAAAGCGCTCCCCTGTTCATTAATCGCGAGCTGAGCTGGCTCGAATTCAACCAGCGAGTACTCGATGAAGCCCGCGACAACCAGGTTCCGCTGCTGGAACGCTTGAAGTTCCTGTCCATCACGGGTTCGAACCTCGACGAGTTCTTCATGGTGCGCGTGGGAGGACTCCAGATCCTGCGCGGTCGTGGAATCACGAAGCCGGATGTCACCGGCATGAGCCCGGCCGAGCAGTTGGAAGCGATCAGCGTGCGTGCGCACCGCATGATGCTCGACCAGTATCATTGCTTCATGGACGAGATCGAGCCGCGGCTGGTCGAGGCGGGCATTCGCCGTATTCGGCGGGGCGAAATGACCGAACGGCAGCAACAGGTCGCGGAACAGATCCTCGCGAGTGAGATCTTCCCGATCCTATCGCCGATCGCCGTGACTTCCCCCGAGTCGTTTCCGCAACTCATCAATCAGACGTTGAATATCTGCGTGCGGCTCGCGCCGGCCGGCAAGTCGAAAGAGTCGCGGTTTGCCGTGATTCCTTTTGGCCGCATGGCTCGCCGTTTCATTACGCTGCCGGCGGACCGAGGCTATGCCTACACGCTGGTCGAGGACGTGGCGTCGATGTTCGTCGAGCGGTTCTTTGCAGGGGAACGGGTGCTCGAAAGTGTGCCGTTCCGCATCACCCGCAATGCCGACATCGCGATCCAGGACGATTCCGCGGCCGATCTGCTGGCCGACATGGAAGAGCTGCTGGTAGAACGGAAGCACAGCGACTGCGTGCGGCTGGAAACGACCACGGAGATCAGCCCGGAATTGCTGGCGTTTCTACAGCGGGTGCTGGACGTCGACGGCTCGGACGTCTTTCAAGCCCCCGGACCGTTGGGTCTGTCCGATTTCATGCAACTGACGGAATTGAAAGGCTTCGAGGGACTGCGGTATGAACCTTGGCCGCCCCAGTCGTCGCCGGATGTGGATCCGACGAAGAGCATGTTTGACGTTATTACCCGCCGCGATGTCCTGCTGTGCCATCCTTATGACAGTTTCGATCCGGTCGTGCGGTTGATTGAGGAAGCCGCAGACGATCCGGACGTGCTCGCCATCAAGCAGACGCTGTACCGGACCAGCCGGAACAGTCCCATCGTCGCGGCCCTGGCGCGGGCCGCCCGGCGCGGGAAGTACGTAACCGCCGTCGTGGAGCTAAAAGCCCGTTTCGACGAAGCGCGCAACATTGAATGGGGACGGCAACTCGAGCACTCCGACGTGCAGGTCATCTACGGCGTGCGCGGACTGAAAACGCATAGCAAGGTCTGCGTCATTGTCCGGCGGGAGCCGCGAGGCTTTGTGCGGTACGTTCATTTCGGAACCGGTAACTACAACGAAGTGACCTCGCGCATCTACAGCGATATCAGCCTGATGACGTGCAACGAGGAGTTTGGAGCCGATGCGACCAGTTTCTTCAATGCCCTGACGGGGTATTCCCAGCCGCAGCCGTTCCGCAAGCTGGACATGGCACCGCTCGGTCTGCGGGACAAATTGCTGGAGATGATCGAAGCCGAAACGCGCCGTCGACAGCAAGGCCAGAAGGCCCACCTCGTCGCGAAACTGAACTCGCTTGTCGACCCACCCATCATCGAGGCTTTGTACGCCGCCTCCCAAGCGGGAGTGACCGTCAAGTTGAATGTCCGCGGCATCTGCTGCCTGCGGCCCGGCGTACCGGGGCTCAGCGAAAACATCGAAGTCATCAGCATTGTGGATCGGTTCCTCGAACACGCGCGGATTCTGTACTTCTATCACGGCGGAGACGAGCGGGTGTTCATTTCCAGTGCCGACTGGATGCCGCGCAATCTGGACGGCCGCATCGAACTGCTCGTCCCCGTCGAAGACCCCGGCGCCCGCCGCCGGTTGATCTCGATTCTCGACACTTACTTCCGCGACAACCTGAAGGCGAGCCGGCTGC
>JBFWYF010000287.1:0-8320 GCA_050186685.1 Pirellulaceae bacterium | reverse complement strand
TGCAGCTGTGGGAATTCCTTCACGACGCGGAGCACCAAGAAGGACCTGAAAGTCGACATCTGCAGTGCTTGCCATCCGTTCTTTACCGGCAAATTGAAATACGTCGACACGGCTGGTCGCATCGAGAAGTTCCAGAGCAAGTTCGCTGCGGGCAGCTACTCGAGCTTGCAGCCGCCGAAGAAAAAGAAGAAGCCGGCTGCTCCTGTCTACGATACTTAGCTGCGTGGCCGCCTCGACCAGTGTCGGAGGTTGACTTGCGTCGCAAGCGGTGACCTGTTCGACGATTGGTCGGCGGCGGGGAGCTTGCCGTCTCCCACGGGAAATTGGGAATTCCGAGGGAAACAACCTCCGCCGCAGTTCTTACTCGCGGCGTGCCGCCGCACGTCCCTCTTCAGGCGTGCTCCGTCGATGGACTCGAGCAGTGCCCGCTGGGCCGCGGCCAAGCGGATTGTTCGCTCGGCGCGGGGATCTTTGTGTCTGGTCCGCCATGACGATCGGGTTGCCGGTTCGCGGTGCGCGCCGGAGGGCGCCCGCAGTCAAGGGGGCGTCCACCGCAACCAGAATAAGGAACGAGCGTATGCGTGAGGAACTAGAGCAAACCCTGGCTCGATTCGAGGAGCTGGAGCGGCAGATGCTGGATCCGGCGGTCGTTTCGGACTCGCGCAAAGCGGCCTCCGTGGCGCGCGAGCATGGTTCGCTGGCGAAGTTGGCAACAAAGTATCGCCGGTTCAAGCAGATGAACCAGGAGATCGCCGATCTCCAGGCGATGGCCGGCAGCGATGATTCGGAGGAGCGTGCGTTTGCCTCGGCGGAAATGGCGGAAGTAAAAAAGCGGCGGGACGCGCTGTGGGATGAACTGTTGGAGCAGTCCCTGGGCGGCGCGGATGCGCTGCGTACGAGCTGCATCATGGAAATTCGCGCCGGCACAGGGGGAGATGAAGCGGCGTTGTTTGCGAGGGATCTGTACGAAATGTACCGGCGGCACGCGGACCAGCGGGGATGGAAAGTGGAGGTGATGGATGCCAGCCCCTCGGAACTCGGCGGCTTCAAGGAAGTCTCCCTGGCGTTTGAAGGCGAGGGGGTGTACCGCGAGCTGGCCTACGAGAGTGGTGGGCATCGCGTCCAGCGCGTACCCGAGACGGAGGCCAAAGGGCGCGTGCACACTTCCGCCGCGACCGTTGCCGTCATGGCGGAACCCGAAGATGTCGAAATTGACCTGAAGCCTGATGACTACCGTAAGGATGTCTTCTGTGCGAGCGGACCCGGCGGGCAGCACGTCAACAAGACGGCATCCGCCATCCGGTTGACGCACTACGCCACTGGCATCGTCGTGTCAATGCAGGACGAACGCAGTCAGCACAAGAACCTGGCCAAGGCGCTGCGCGTGTTGAAATCGCGCCTGTACGAGCACTTCCAGCGTCAGGAGCACGAAAAGCGTTCGCAGCAACGGAAGACCTTGATTGGCTCCGGCGATCGCAGCGAACGCATTCGGACGTATAATTTCCCGGACAATCGCGTTACGGATCACCGCATTAACTTCACCCTGTACAAGCTTGATCAAGTGATCGCGGGGAATCTCCAGCCGCTGACGGATGCGCTGCTGGAGTACGACCGCAACGAGTTGAAATCGTCGATGGGTGTGCCGGAATAAAGGCGGGTTGGCCGGTATGTCGGATGCCGAGCGTTGGACGATTGGTCGTTTGCTGCAGTGGACGACCGAGTATCTGAAGAAAAGTGGTTCCGCGAGCCCGCGGTTGGATGCGGAGGTGCTGCTCTCTGATGCGCGGGGTTGTCAGCGGATCCAGTTGTACACGGCATTTGACGAGGAGCCCGGCGAAGCGGAACGTACCCGGTTTCGGGACCTTGTCAAGCGGCGGGCTGCGGGAGAGCCGGTGGCCTATCTGGTAGGACGTCGCGAGTTTTATTCGCTTTCGTTTCGGGTCACGCCCGATGTCTTGATTCCGCGGCCGGAGACGGAGTTTGTGGTGTTGGGGGTGCTGGACGCGCTCCAGCAGCGGACCGTCCGGGAGGAGCCCGCGCGCGTGGCCGATGTGGGTACCGGGAGTGGTGCGATTGCCATCAGCGTGGCAAAGCACACCGAGGACGCTCGGATCACGGCCTCGGATATCAGCTCCACGGCTCTGGCGCTGGCCCGAGAAAACGCCGCACAACTGGCCGTCGCCCCGCGGATCGAATTCCTGGTCAGCGACTTGTTCGAGTCGTATCCCGCGGAGCAGCGGTTTGACGTGATTGCGAGCAATCCTCCGTATCTGGGTGAGTCCGAAGTCGCCGGCTTGTCGCGGGACGTGAGGGACTTTGAACCGCGCGGGGCGCTGGTGGCGGGCAGCGAGGGGAGTGAAGTGATTCAACGGCTGATTGCGGCGGCTCCGCAGCGGCTGGTTCCAGGCGGGGCATTGATTGTGGAAATGAGCCCGATGCTGGAGCCGAAGATCCGGGAGCTCTTTTCGCGGGATGCGCATTGGGCTCAGGTAACCGTGTCGAAGGATCTCGCGGGCTTGGCGCGCGTCGTCCGGGCCGATTATCGGCCGTGAGGTGGACCACTCCGTTGAACAGAAGGTGAATCTTGGATGGGACGTCGTGCACTGCGCAAGGTGGATCCCGAGTTGGATCTGAGCGGTTACCGGTACGACCTGGAAGAGGTATCGCGGCCTTGGGATCCCGCCGAGTTCTTTGGTCGAGCGGCGCCGCTGGAGGTTGAGCTCGGCAGCGGAAAGGGTCTGTTCCTGCAGAATGCGACGGGCGCTCACCCGGACCGCAATTTTTTAGGGCTCGAGGTTGCTCAGAAATATGCTGCCTATTGTGCGGCTCGGCTGGCACGACGCCAGTTGACGAACGGTAAAGTCATATGTGGCGATGGTTTACGATTTTTTCGGGAATGGATGCCGCCGGGGTGTGCGGCGGCGGTGCACGTCTATTTCCCGGATCCGTGGTGGAAGAAGCGGCATCGGAAACGCCGGGTTATGACCGACGCGTTCTTGCTGGACGTGCAGCGTGTGCTGGAGCCGGGTGGGGAGCTGCATTTCTGGACGGATGTCGAGGAGTACTTCCGCGAGACCTTGGCGATGGTCGCGACCCACCCGGGTTTGTTGGGGCCTTTCGAGGTTACGGAACGTCCTGCGGAGCATGACTTGGACTTCCGCACGCACTTCGAGCGCCGCTGCCGCTTGGGGGCCTTGTCGGTCTATCGGGCGCGCTTTGTCCGAGCGGCGGATTCGGCCGCAAGTCCTTGAGTGGCGTTGAAATATTGGAGGTGGCCTCTTACATTGTGACCGCACAGGGGAAAGATGGTCGGGTTAGCGAACCATTTTGTGCACGGCGGCGTAAGAAACTTTACGTACCCGACCCGACTCGCGGCGGACATCCCGGCCTGAGGAAGAGCACACCCGCTGAGGAAGAGGCACACCCGCACACGCTGCAGCCAGGCTCTCCGGAGCCTGCGCCAGGAACGATGGTGTTTGGAATTCCGCCCGATTTCCTCGACGAGAGGTGTCAGCGGGCCAGCAGCGTCGGCCGCGGACCGCTAATGGGGTGATGTACGATGGGCCGTGGTTGTTCACCACGGCTAGCACATGTGAGATCATGAGACACGTCGAGAAGGATTGCACGTTGCAGGGTTGACGTTATGAGCTCGAAAGACAATCCGTCAGACAAAGGTGCGGGGTCGTCGACTCCGTCGATGATCGAAGCCATTGGGCTTTCGAAGTTTTATGGCATCTTCACGGCTTGCCGAAACGTGACCTTTAAGGTGCACCAGGGCGAACTGGTGGCCTTCCTGGGACCGAACGGCGCGGGCAAGAGCACGACGATGAAGTTGCTGACCGGCTATCTGGCACCATCCGAGGGGACGGCGAAGATTGCTGGACATGACATGTCGGCGGATCGGCTCGCCGGTTCCGCCCGCTTGGGCTATTTGCCGGAGAACGGCCCGCTTTATCCCGACATGACTCCGTTTGGGTTGCTGTCGTTCTTTGCCGAAGCACGCGGCCTGACGGAGAAGCGAAAGAACGACCGGATCGACGCCGTCATTGATATCTGCCGCCTGCAGGGAGTGGTCTACAAGCCCATTGGCAAGCTGTCGAAAGGTTATCGGCAGCGCGTGGGGTTGTCGCAGGCCTTGTTGCACGAGCCGGACGTGCTGATTCTGGACGAGCCGACCGCCGGTCTCGATCCCAATCAGATTCGCGAAGTGCGAGACGTGCTCACGCGGCTGAGTCAGCAGAAGACCATCCTCCTGTCGACGCACATCCTGCAGGAAGTGGAAGCCATGGCGAGCCGCGTCGTCATGATCAATGAAGGTCGACTGGTCTACGACGGTTCCGTCAAGGATCTGGGCGCCAACAGCGAAGAATTGGACCGCGCGTTCAAGCGGCTGACGCGGAGCGACGAGTCCGCGGCTGCGTAACAAGTGGCTGTCTTCCAGGCGGAGCGGGGGCCTGCCGGGCCAACCGCGTTGCCGGGGCAACAATAAACTGACCGGGAATAGAGTCTTGCCATGCAAAACGTCCTGCTAGAAATCCTGTGGCTGCTGGTACTCGATATTGCGTTTGTCGGTATCTGCCTGGCGGTGATCGTGCCGCTGGGCGCCTATCGCCGCGCGGCGTTTGCCGTGCTGAAGCGGAATTTCATCGGTTATTTCAGTAATCCTACAGGTTATGTGTTTCTCTGTCTGTTCGTCCTGTTGACCTCGTTTGCCGCATTTTGGCCGCACGAGTTCTTTGCGTCGAACCTGGCGAATCTGGACCAGCTGAACAAGTACCTGCAGTACATCATGCTGGTGTTCATCCCTGCGATTACGATGAGCATCTGGTCGGAAGAGCGGCGGCAGGGGACCGACGAGTTGCTGCTGACGTTGCCAGCGGACGATTTCGATATCGTCATGGGCAAATACCTCGCGGCAGCATCGATCTTCACCGCGTCGCTGCTGTTTTCGCAATGGGCGAATTTCATGGTGCTGGTGGCGCTCTCGAAGGGGCAGCTGGACACCGGCCTGTTTTTCGCCACTTACTTTGGCTATTGGTTCGTCGGGCTGGCCATGATCTCGGTCGGCATGGTGGCCTCGTTCCTGACGAGCAACATGACGGTCGGCTTCATTCTCGGGGCCATGTTCAACTCGCCGCTCGCTTTCGCGGCACAGGCGGACGTGATCGTCCCCTCGGTCCAGATGGCACAGCACGTTGCGTTCTGGAGCCTGTCGACCAACTTCGACGACTTTGGCCGCGGCGTGGTCAGTTTGTCGTCCTTGATCTACTTTGCGATGATCATCGTGCTCGGCATGTACATCAGCATGGTGATGATCGGTCGCCGGCATTGGTCGGGCGGCCGCGACGGGCATTCAATGCTGGGCCATTACGTGATGCGGACTGTAGCGATCGTCGTGGCGCTGGTGGCGCTGGTTGTGTTTTTTAACGACCACGATCGGTTGCGCGCCGATGTGACGTCCGGTCAGGTAAGCTCGCTGTCCCCCAACACGGTGAGCATCTTGAAGACGCTGAACACCAAGCATCCGATCTACGTTGATGCGTTCATCAGCGCCCAGGTGCCGGAGCTGTACGCCCAGACGCGTTTCAACCTGGTCTCGCTGCTGAAAGAGTTCGACGCGATGTCCGGGGGCAAGGTGAAAGTGCGACTGCACGAAAACCTGGAGCCGTTCAGCGAGGAAGCGTCGCTCGCCGAGAAGAGCTATGGAATTCGCCCGACCATGGTGCGGACCCGCAGCCAGGGTGCGTTCAAGGACGAGGAGATCCTGCTCGGGGCGGCATTCACGTGTGGCCTGGAAAAGGTCGTCGTGCCCTTCTTCGACTACGGTGTTCCGGTCGAATACGAGCTGGTGCGCTCAATCGGGACGGTGGCTCAAGAGAAGCGTAAGAAAGTCGGCGTGCTGAACACCGACGCGCAGATGTTCGGCGGCTTCAGCATGGCCGGGGGTATGCCCCGCCAGATTCCCAAGCAGGAAATCATCGAGGAGCTAGAAAAGCAGTACGACGTCGAGCAGGTCGATCCGGCGCAGCCGATCGAGGTGGGCAAGTACGACGTGCTGATCGTGGTGCAGCCTTCGTCATTGGGCGAACCCGAAATGGATAACCTGGTCAACGCCGTTAAGGCAGGACAGCCAACGGCGATTTTCGAAGACCCGTCGCCCATCTTCCTGACGACGGCACCCGCCACGGGCGAACCCAAGCAGGCCCCGGGCGGCGGCATGTTCGGTATGGGGCAGCAGCCGCAACCGAAGGGGGATATTCGCAAATTGTGGAAAGCGATTGGAATCGATCCTCCCGGGGAACCGGGGTTCGCTGGCTTCTCGACCTACAGCCCGGACATCGCGTGGCAGCAATACAACCCGTACCCGAAGTTGCAGGTGCGAGGGATCCCGGACATGTGGGTGTTCGCCAGTAACGATGCTCCGGGTGAAGGAGAGGAAGCGATCAGCTCCGAGAGCTCGATCACTTCGGGATTGAGCGAGATCCTGTTCCCTGTGCCCGGCGTGGTCGAGCCGGCGGCAGATAGCGACTTGAAGTTCACTCCGCTTGTTCGGACCAAGCCGCGGATCTCGGGTGCGCTGCGATACAACGACTATCGTGACAACCAGCAGAATCCGCTGCGGCTGGAGGCGGTTCAGGGCCCACCCCGCGGCAAACCGATGGTGCTGGCCGCGTTGATCCGCAGTAAAGAATCGCCGGCCTCGACACCCGCCCAGGATTCCGGAAGCAAGGGCGAGAAGTCAACGGACGCCAAGTCCGAGACTCAGGCCCAGTCGGAAAAGAACGCCGATGGAAAGCAGCCTACGGACGACAAGACGTCCGAGGACGCCACAAGCAAGGATGACAAGAGCAAGGATGCCAACACTGCGGACACCAAGCCGGCCGAATCGAAGCCCGCTGCCCGACCGATCAACGTGGCGTATGTGGCCGACATCGACTTGATGTCGTGGCAGTTCCTCCGGATTCGGGCACGTCCCGATGAAGACGAAGAGATCAACTGGCGTTTTGAAAACGTTACGTTCCTATTGAACCTGGTCGATTCGCTGGCGGGCGAAGACAAATATATCGACATCCGCAAGCGGCAGATCCGCCACGCTACGTTGGCCGTCGTCGAGGATACGACGAGCGAGGCGCGGAACGCCGAGTTCAAGCAGCAGCTGGACTTCGAGGCGGAAATCAAGCGCCAGAACGACGAGCGCGAAAAGAAGAAGAACGAGATGATCAAGAAAATCCAGGACCGCGTCGACGAGCTGAAGAAGAAGCAGCGGGGCGGCGAAGTCGTGGATATGAATGAGCTCGTAGCCCAGATGCAGCTGGCCGAAATGCAGCGAACCCGTCTGGACCAGGAAGACACCGTCGCGAAAGAGGCTTTGGAGCGCGATCGGACGGCCAAGGTGGAGCAGATTCGCCGCGAGACGGACTTGAAAATCCAGAAGATCCAGAACTGGTACAAGTTCGTCGCGGTGATTATTCCGCCCATTCCACCGCTGCTGGTCGGGCTGGTCGTCTTCGTCCGCCGCCGACTGCGGGAGCGCGAAGGTGTGTCCAAGGCTCGGCTGCGCTGAGCGGCGCATGCGAGGCGAACGATCCCGCCGGCATGCGTCCCGCCGGTGGGAACACAAACAGACAACGACGGGCAGATCGGCTAACGGCATGGTCGCTCGACGGTCCCCTCAAAGATACGCGTTTACTGATGGTGAGGAGCGAAGTGTATGGGTGAAAACGCTAAGACTATCACCTACGTCGGAGCTGCTTTGGTGTTGGGGCTCGTGGCAATTCTCGCCCGGCCTGGCGATGACGAGATCGAGTTGCCGAGCATTGTCGGCCAGCCGCTGTTCGAGAACTTTACGGATCCCGCGAAAGCGGCCGATCTGGAGATCGTGCGGTATGCCGAGGATGTCGGCGAGGTCCAGACGCTCGAGGTAGCCAAGAATGCCGCGGGAGCTTGGACGATTCCTTCTCACGGCAACTACCCGGCCGATGCGCAGAACCAGATGACCGAAGCGGCGAACGCCTTGATCGGGCTCACCGTGCTGGGCGTGGCTTCCCAGGACCAGCAGGACCATCAGTTGTTCGGCGTGCTGGAACCCAACAAGGAAAAGCTGAAGCTGGGTGACAAAGGCGTTGGGCTGCTTGTGTCGTTCAAGGACGAAAAGGGGGACTCGCTGGGGCGCATGGTGGTCGGTCACCAGGTGAAGAACACCACGGACCAGCGGTTCGTCCGCATTCCCAACCAGGATCCCGTGTATGTCGTGAAATTCGACCCGACCAAGTTGTCGACCAAGTTCGAGGACTGGATCGAGAAAGATCTGCTGAAGTTG
>JBFWYF010000286.1:0-8321 GCA_050186685.1 Pirellulaceae bacterium | reverse complement strand
ACCCGCCCGGCGAGTCCGACGGCGGCCATAACTTTGACCTCACGCGGTGGAATGACGCCTACTTCACGCGTCTTAAGGACTTCCTGCGCCAGGCCGGCGAACAGGGAGTCGTCGTCGAACTCGTACTGTTCTGCCCGATGTACAACGACGACCTGTGGTTGGCCTGCCCCATGAACGCTCGCAATAACGTCAATGGCGTCGGCAATTGTAATCGCCAGGCCGTCTATGCCCTGCAGCATGACGACCTGACGCGCGTGCAGCTTGATTTCACTCGCAAAATCGTCCACGAGCTGCGCAACTTCGATAACCTCTACTACGAGGTCTGCAACGAGCCCTACTTCGGCGGCGTCACGATGGACTGGCAGCACCGGATCGTGCAAGCCGTCGTCGAAGCCGAGCAAGGCCTGTCTCAACCCCATCTCATCTCACTGAACATTGCCAACGGCCGCCAGAAGGTCGTGGATGTCCACCCCGACGTCTCGATCTTCAATTTCCACTACACGCATCCACCTGACACGGTGGCCTTGAACGCCCACCTCCGCAAGCCGATCGGCGAAAACGAAACCGGTTTTCGAGGACGCGACGATCTGCTGTACCGGACGGAAGGCTGGGATTTCATCCTCGCCGGCGGCGCGCTCTATAACAACCTCGACTACTCGTTCTCCGCGAGCCATCCCGCTGGAACTCTTCGGCGTTTCGATTCGCCCGGGGGCGGCAGCCTGGCCCTCCGCCAACAACTGGGCATTCTCAAGCGACTCATCGACAGCTTTGATTTCCTGAAAATGGCGCCTGATGCTGCGGTGGTCCGGCAGGTCTCCGACGGGCTGGTCACCCAGGCGCTGGTCCAGCCCGGTGAGTCGTATCTGATCTACCTGCATGTGCCCCTGGCCGCGAAGCCCAAAGACATGAACGACCACATCCGACGCCACGTGCGGGCTCAGCTGACGCTGGCCATTCCCCCGGGCGATTACAGTCTGGAATGGATCCACACGCTGACGGGCGAAGCAACGCCGGCAGCTTCGCCGAACTGGACGGCCGACGGCCTGAAACTCGAGACCCCGGCCTTCGATAACGACGTGGCGCTGGCCATTCGCCGCAAAGCATCGCGCGGTATCGAGGGGCGGTGAGCGTAGTCCGCAGGGCCCCGGCGGCTCGGCGTCCTCCTTACACCTCGTTGTGTCTCGCGCTACTTCACCGCTCGGGCCGAGCGGACCACTCTGAGCGGGCGACACACGGTGCGGGCTACCCATGAGCGGGCCACACTTGCTCAGCCAAACAGGGCCGCAATGGGTTTTCCACCATCCGTAATTGGCACGGGGCGGGAACCGTCCATGAGTTCGTGGTGGGGATCGATGCCGAGCGCCGCATGTATCGTCGCGTGGAAGTCGGCGATGCTGACCGGATTCTCCAAGATCTTTTTCGACAGTTCGTCGGTGACACCATAGGCGCCCCGGTGTCTCAGCCCGCCCCCGGCCAGCACCAGAGTAAATGCGGTTCCCTGATGTCCCCGACCACCTCGACCATCAAACTCCGCCGGCCGTCCAAACTCGGTGCCAATGACCACCAGGGTCTTGTCCAAGAGACGCTGCTGTTCGAGATCCTCCAACAGCGTCGCAAAGGCGCTGTCGAGCTCCTGGATCAAGACATGCTGCTGCAACTGGCCTTCGTTATGGGTATCCCACCCTGTCCCGTTGATAAAGTTCAGGTTGTGCGAGACTTCAATGAAACGCACGCCAGCCTGGGCCAGGCGGCGGGCCAGCAGGCAGCGTTGGCCGAATTCGCCACCGTACGCCTGGCGCAGCGAGGCAGGCTCTTGGTCGAGCTGAAAGTTACGCATGAACGCCGGTCCGCCCAGCCGCAGCGCTTCCTGCTGAGCGGCGACGTAGTCCGCCGCGGTGGATTCGGCGGCGAAGTGGTCCTGCAGCGGCTGGAGTAACTGGCGGCGGACCCGCTGCCGCTCCTCGGCAACAAAATCCGGGCGAGTAAAGCCTGCGGGGCCCACGGTGGTATCGGTCAGATAGATATATCCCGCACGGGCGCCGAGAAATCCCGGACCGCGGCTGACGTTGGGGTAGCCAATCAGCATATAAGCCGGCACTTCCGGATTCGCAGCGCCGCGCTGGTGCGCGATGATCGAGCCGATCGAGGGATAGGTCACATTGCCGCTGATCATCCGGCCGGTATGAACCAGATTCGTGGCGAACGCGTGCTCGTCGATGACGCGATGATTCACCGTCCGAATCGCCGTGACGCGCTCCATCCATGGCGCGGTCTTCCGCAGGTGTTCGCACAGGCGCACGCCCGGCACGGCCGTTTCGATCGAAGCATAGTAGCTGCCTGCCCGCTTCGGATTCGCCTTGGCATCACCTAAGGCCTTCGGATCGAACGTATCGACCTGCGCCATGCCGCCACCCAGCCAGATGAAAATGCAATGTTCTGCTCGACCGCGCAGCGGCGCGGGAGGTGGGGCGCTGGGACTCTCCGCATACAGGGATCCGGCTGTGGCAGTGGCAGTGGCCGCGGCGGCCTGCAGGAACTCTCGACGCTTCATGACCCTATCTCTCCGACTCGTGGGCCAGGCTCTATCCAAGATCCATACGGATGACCGCGAAGTGGTTCCCCTAGTCCCCTCTCCCGGTACTCCGGAAGAGGATCAGAGTGAGGGCGACGCGGTCTTTGGACGCGGCCTGGCTGGCTCGCGCTGGCAGGGCAGGACACGATCCCGCGCCGCACGAACCGATTCCATCACGGTGCAAATACAAACTCAGGCGAATTCAACAGGACCCATACGACATCTTCGAGCCGCTCACGCCATGCGGACTCGAGCCGTCTCGTCGGCGGATCTCCCTGCCGAGCGGCCACTTCTTGCTTCTGGCGCACCAGCGTGGCCTCCGGATCGAGATGATTCGACCACGAGACGTATAGAGCTGGCTTGCGCTCCTTCACCACACTGGCTGGCGGAGGCGCAGTATGGCTGGTATTCCGTACACGCGACTCGAATCCCGGCTCGAGGTGTTCGACCATCCGAGCCAGTTCGTCGGCTCGGGGCGCGCGCGTCAAGACTCGAAGGTAGAGGGCCCGGACGAGCGACTCCACGGACGTTTCCTGCAGTGCCAGTTGCGTCAACCCGTGATCGTCGCTCAACCGCGTCAGCCAGACACTCATCGTGCCGTTGGACAGGATGGCTGGCTGCAGAGCATTCGGCGCGGTGTCGCGGACGCTCAACGGGTCCTGACGCGCCCCGCGCCAGCCAAACGCCGACAGGACGTCCGTAACTGCCTGGATCCGAGGCAAGTTCAGGCTTGGCCGGTCACGTTCGTTCGACGTGGACGTCAACATCCAACTGCGGCGCGGCTGGCCCAGCGAGATGGAATTGCCCATATCGCGACGTCCATCAATGTCGAGGCTGACCTCTTCGAGCCGAAACGGTTTGCCCGTAGCAGCGAACAGCGAATCCACAATCTGCTCGGCATCGAGCCGCCGGGGCGCCGGCGCCATGAATAGTGGACTGGGGGCCTTCAACGCTCCGTCGGTCGCACGCTGATATGCATGGGAATTCAGAATCAGGCGAGTCACATGCTTCACGTCGTAGCCGCTGCGTACCAGTTCGCGCCCCAGCCACCGCAGCAGCTCCGGATGCGTCGGCGCGTTCTTCTCCCAATCATCGACCGGTTCTACAATGCCGCGGCCCATCAACCGCCGCCAGACGCGGTTGGCCACAACTTGAGCGAACCGCTCGTTGTGCGGCGCGGTGATGAGTGCCGCGAGCCGGTCGCGCGGTTCACCGGGATGCTCCGCCACCACGTCCGCCGTCGCCTCGGACAACAACTCGTCGAAGGGCCACCGCGGCTCCACGCGCGTACCCGTTTCGAGCGTCACCGAGATCAGCGGTTTACGTCCCCCGGCCGTCAGTTTCTCGGCCGATACGCTGCTCGTGGCCGGCACGACCAGGGGTTCCGCGCTGAGCATCGCAGCGAGCTCAAACAAATCCCGCTGCGAGCTGGCGTTTGCTGGCGAATCGTGGCACCTCGCACACTTCATCTCGACGCCTAAAAAGGCCGCACTGATGATGGTACCTTTGGCCGCCATCGGTACATCGTTCTGGCTGGCCACTCCGAAACCAGCCGGACCACCGAAGCGCTCGCTTCCGCGCATCCGCAACAGTTCGGTGACGAACAGATCCAGCGGCTTATTGTCGAGCAACGACTCGTACAACCACCAGCGAAACGGGCCGGTGTTATTGAGCGTGGGATTCAAAATGTTCGGATTCTCTGCCAGGACGTCCTGCCAGTAGCCCATCCCATGGTCGGCCCAACGCCGGTCGGCCAGCAACCGATCCACGACTCGGGCCCGCCGCTCGGGACGCGCGTCGGCGAGAAAACTCTCGATTTCCTCAGCCGACGGCACGACACCGATCGTATCCAGTGTCACGCGGCGGAGGAAAGTCAGGTCGTCCACCAGCGGCGTCAGCTGAATCCGTTCGGCACGGATCTCCGGCCAATGCGCTCCCTCGCGAATCCATCGGGTCAACAGGTCGCGTTCCACGACGGTCAGCCGTTCGCCCTTCGGAGGCATTACCAAGCCTGGATCGTCTGATGCGATCCGCGTTACCAGGCTGCTCTCGTCCGGCTTACCCGGCACCACGGCCGGCTCTTCCGATTCGCCGCCGCGCAACACGCTGAGACGGCTGTCGAGCCGGAGGCCTCCCTGCGGCTTTCCGCCGCGATGGCAGTCGTAGCACTTCACTTCGAGCAGCGGCTGCACGTCGCGATAAAAGTCGACGGTGCCTCGAGCCGACTCAATCGTCTGAGCGGCTACACTGGCCATCTTCGCGGCCAGGAAACGATCGATCTCGTTGTGCGCCGGGTAGCCGGCCGGCAGCGCCGGGACCGGTTCATCTTGGGTCGCTTTGAGCCACTCCGACGCCAGCTGCCGGCGCCGATTCCAAAAGCCGGCGTGCAGGGCCCGTGCCTCCTCGCGCCGAGCTTGATTCACGTCTTCCAGCCACTGGCGCCGCTCGGATTCATAGGCCTGCCATCCCGCGTCGGTGTAGATGATACGTCGCGAGCCGGGTGACACCAGCTCCCAGTCGTCGGAGCCGGCGGGCGACCACGCCACGACGAGCTCGCCGAGCTCCGGCCGGCGCCGCGACTTGCCGAGAACTCCTCCGACCAACGTCTCCAAAATAACGGTGTGCTCGCCCCCTCGCGACTCGAACTCGCACCATGCTTCCTGGGTACCCGGAGGCGCAAATCGAAAACTGGGGCCGAGGTTCAAGTAGCCTTGCTGCTCCGCGACATGCCCATGCCCTCCCGCATCACCCGGTGGAAACGGAATCGTCAGCGTCTTCTCGCCGTTCACATACAGATGGGTCGCACCCCGACTGCGCAGCAGCAGCCGATGCTTGCCCTCGGGCAAGTCAACTTTCGCGGCGGCACGCAGCAAATAGGGAATCGTCCGGTTGACGCGCACCCCGGTATCGAACTACTTATGCGGCACCTCAAACAGGCCGAAGGCCACTTCATAATACGTCTCGGTCACCGTCGGCGGCTGAGGAGGCCACGCGTTGCGCGCCGGTACTCCCTGCTCGCAGATCTGGACGAGCACCCGCCCGGCGGGCAGTGCTTCAGCATCCACCGCAGGCCGCGGCGGAACAAACTGGTAGCGGCTGGTGAACACGGCTTCCGGAACAACCGTCCGGTAGATGGCGACCTCGTCGAGCCACCCCTGCAAGGAATTGCCCGCCCCCCCCCCATTGCCGGTCCCCAGAACGAGATCGTCGCCGTCCGTCACGGGTGCGCGGTCCGTCTTACCCGCCATGTCCCAAGTGCCGGCCACCTCCCTGCCATCCACGTAACCGTGCAGGCTGCTGGCCTGGCCAAACGTGTACGTCACCGCCACGTGGTGCCATCCGGTCCCGGCGCCGAACCCCTCACTGGCCGTCCAGCGGTGGTACTCCGAGCCGCGCTTCTCGTCCGGCGCGCTGCGGAACAAGAACGAAGGTCGAGCCTCTCCCGCTTCACCCTTCAGTCGCAAAGCATAGTTCTGGTTCTCGGCGGGAAACTCCGCGGCTTTGTTCCGCCCTTTGCCGATCAGATACGCAAACTGGCCATCGCGCAATTCGACCACATGGACCCAGCACTCGAGGGTAATACTTTCGCCGAGCCCGAAGCGGAGGTTGGTGCCCGGCAGGTCGGCTTCGCGCACCCGCAGCGAAGTCCCGTCCCCGGGGAAGAATGCCGCTGGATTGCCAGCTGGGAAATTCGGATGTGCCGGCGACTGTGGTCCCACCGGCTCAATGCGCTTCTCCCCCTTCCACTGTCCCGCTTCCGCGTTGTCGAAGTTCTGCCATTTCAGCAGTGGGGCGTCTGGGACGACGGGGGTGTCGGCGGCATCGTTCGACGCATCGTTTTGGGTGTCGTTACCACTGGCAACCTGGCTCGCCTTCGCCAAATCACCACCAACGACTAGACCCGTCAAAAGAACGAACGTAGTGGGCAGCCAGCGGCGCGCGATCATGGAGAGGACCCTGGTGTGTTTCGACTCGCCGAGTCCCTAGATGGTAGTACCCCCCAGGGCGTCGAAACAAGGGCCAAATGCGAAACCGCCATCGGTGTCAGCCGATGGCGGTGTTCGTATGCGAACGGTCTACTTCTTTACCGTAGCGGGCTCAGGAGCCCAGGTCCCGGTCAGGGCGTTGGAAATCAGCTTGTATTCGTTCATCGGAGAATCCGATTCCGAGAAGGTGATTTCATACTCCTTGATCGGCTGTTCGAACAGGGGGATTCCATCCTTGATCTCACCCTCGGATTTCAGCTCCCAGGATTCCATGCGTTTGATGCACAGATTGTTTGTCCCAGGGAATTTGACGGTCAGCATGTAGAACTGACGTGGAGCACCCTTTGTAAAGCGATACTTCACGGAGAAATAAAACACGCCCTGATCATCGACTCGAACTTGCTGATCCGATAGTTCGACTTCGGCCGGTCCCGGCGGTCCTTCCGGCGTCGGCGGGATCGACATCGAATTCGGCGACGTTGGTGTAACGGCGGAGCCGCTCCCGTCGCAACCAGCGAAAGAAATGCCGCCGAGAACTAGCCCTAGAATCCAACTGGTTCGAGCCGGCCAAGCGACATGGGAAATCTGGCTCCGTATCCACATGACCATTATCACGATTTCCTTTTCCCGGGAACTTTCTTTGGAATCTCGACCTTCACCTCGCCACCCGCGTCGGAAATCGTCGTCTCCAGCGTCGTGTTCATGCCCGAATAGGGCTGCGGTATCGATTCCCGCGACAAGGGATAGTCGGCCTCGCGAGCGTCCGCCGGCAAGATCGTGCCATCGCCATCAATTAACCGTGTAACGCGGACCCGATACTTTCCTGGAGGCACGCCCGCGTCGCTATCCCTCGAACTAATGACGGTGAATTTACCGTTCTCGTCCGTCATGCCGATCGCGCCTTCACCAACCGTCCCTTCCGCAGGAATAAACTGAACCGTGGCATTCTCCACGGGAGCACCCTCGGCGGTCAAAGTTCCCTGAATGGGTACTCGCGTCAAGCCGTCACCCCCGCAGCCTGCGGCCATCGCAACAAGAGCGATTAACGACAACCCTTTCCATAAACGCATAACATCTACCTTCCGATCTAAGCGCTGGTCTGGCGGGCTCGGTGCGTCCACTATTCCGCCCGAATCGATAGACCACAACGAAAACAAACAACTGTGCCGCGGCACGCCAGCACCGCGGCACAGCGTTAACACGACGGCCGTATCTCAGTTACCAAGGCTAACCGACTGACCGTCCGAGATCTTGCAAAGGTTGGTCAGCGCAACGACGTCCGTCGTCTGGGACACGAAATGCACCGAACCATCGGTCATGGCAAACTGACATCCACCCGGATGCAAGCTGGCCGCGTTATACCAGCTGGCCCGCTGACCTCGCATGTTGTTCGGCGGAGACGCCGCGTTGTTGTAGTTCCAAACATTGATTCCGGTCCGAGGGAACGTGGTGTTCCACGATCCAACCGGATCGACTCCCACCGAAACCCAACCTGCAAAGGACCAACCCGTCGTACGCCCGTTATAGAGCTGCAACGTGATTTCGCCGATTGCGAACGTGTTGCTGGTGCCGTCAGTGATCGTGGCCATCGGTGAGAAGCTGTTCTCTCCGAACGTGTAGCGGTTACCGATCGCCGTGTTACGATGGTAATTGGCGCAGCACAGCGTATCGTCAGGCATGATGAAGTCGTAGCACACCTTGCGAGAAGGCAACGTGTTGGACGCCGTGTAGTGACCACCCGAGGCAGGCTGTTGAATCGGGTC
>JBFWYF010000285.1:0-8324 GCA_050186685.1 Pirellulaceae bacterium | reverse complement strand
TAGGCACTGTCGGAAGGCACACCCGCCAGCGGATTCAAAAACATCAACATGACGGATGAAATGTAGCGCCCTCTGGGAAACCTCGCACCCGCTATACGGATTCCCGTATCGCAGACGACCGACACCTCCGTTCCCAGCGACCAACGAGCCACCATCGGAACCGATGTGCAAACGCAGAACACGCAGTACCTGGTATTCAAGAGGGGCGAGCCAACCACCAGGACTGTCACTTTCAAGGTCCTTCAGGACAGTACGAGTGAATTCGACGAACGATTCAAGGTTGTCCTTGGAACGCCCAGGAGGTATGGCACATCCAGTCAGTATGGAATCGTCACGGATGGGGTAGCCATCGCGACGATCCTCAACGACGACATCAATCCGCGCGCGATGCGTTATAACGCCCTCGTGGTCAAAGGATACGTCGACGGTGGAAGCGTGTTTTTCGACGCCAACGGCAATCAGTCGCGGGACTTCTGGGACGTCAATGACAATGGAATTCAGGACGCTGACGAACCGGAGGAGCCGACGACGACAACGGTGGCCGATGGCCGCTTCGAGTTGCTGGTGCCTGTCGAATTCGACAGGAATGGGGACGGCGACTTATCCGCGGATGAAGGGACGGTCATCGCCAGCGGTGGGATCGACACGGGGACGCTATTGCCGCTGGCTGTCCCGCTTTCGGCCCCTGGTGGGTCCCACACGGTGACGCCGTTGACGACACTGGCGGCGCGGATGATGCACGCGTTCGGCCAGACAGCGGTCGACGCTGCCGCAGCCATTCGCAATCATTTTGGCCTCTCCGCCGAAATTGATCTGTTCCGTTTCGACGCCATCGACGGAACGCTGGCGGGTGATCCTCACGCCCCGCTATGGGAATCGGTGGCCATACAGGTGAATGATACCGTGGCCCTTGCGGCGCGGCTGCTCAAGGGCAGCGGTGCCGGCTCGACCGAACCGGCGGCAGCGTTTGCGTTTGACGCACTCGCCGCCCGAATCCTCGCACCGGAGACGGCCCTGGATCTAGCCGACTCGGGGAGTATCGCGGAACTGATCGCGGCCGCCGCCGATCGGGCTGGGACCGTGATCGGCGAGCCGGAGCGCATTGCCGCGGCGACAGTCATTGCCGAGACCAATCAACGCATTGCGGACGTCGAGCTGACCGCCGACCTGGGATTTCTGCAGCGCATCAAGTCGGTTGCCGTCGTGGCACTGGGCCCAATGGCTCTGGACGTGGAAGCGGTCGGTGCGGGGGCGCTGCCCGCTGATCAGCTGGTACAACGTCACACGGGGCTGCCCCTCGACCAACAAATCGAAAGTGCAGTTGTTGGCACCATCCGCGTGCCCTACGCATCCATTACGGATGCCGCGCCGCTGCCCATTTCGCAGGACGGCATCGCAGTCCAGCAGTTTACCGTCCTGCTCAGTCACTCGACCGCACAAACGGTGGCCGTCGGCTATCGCGTGTTCCCAGAGGACCCGAGTTTTCGCCTGTCACCCAGCGAAGGCACGCTTGAATTTGCTCCAGGCCAGACGGAACGGACGATCTCGGTTCCGATCGATATGAGCACGGTTCCCGGCGCAGGAGCCAGATACTATGTCGAGCTCACCAGCAGCCAATCGGCGACGCTGGGAGCAACGATCGCCATCGGATCCTTCGATGGCCCGGCCCTTGTGGAGTCCGTCGAGCTGCCACCACGCGTCGTCCCCTGGCAGCCTGTCGAGCTGTTCGCCGTGGTCACCGATCTCGCCGGACAATCCCACACCGCGACGATCGACTGGGGTGATGGAGGGATCCAGCCCGCCCAGGTGGATGTGTTCGACGGAGGCAGCGCGGTGAGAAGTACGCACGTCTACGTGGACCCGGGCGTCTATCCCGTGCACGTTACGATCACGGACGGGTTTGGAAACGTGTCGGTGATTGAGGCCGACGTTTCGGTCGAAACGCTCGTCCTATCCGACGATCCCCATTATCCCGGTCGAAAGATTCTCGCGCTGGGTGCAACGTCCCGAAACGACCGCATGGATTTTAAGTCGAAACGGGGCGGCGAAGCCATCGACGTCTGGTTGAACGACCGGCGACTGGGACGATTCGCACAGGACGAACTTAGCGGCCTGGTCGCTTACGGTGGCGACGGCAACGATCGAATTCGCGTTGGTAACGGATCGGACACGGAGGGTGGCGGAGGTGACTCCGACGGTGTCGACCTGCTTATTCGGACAATGATTTTTGGTGGCGAAGGGAACGATCAGATCTGGGGCGGTCAAGGGAACGACTACATCGATGGTGGCGAAGGGAACGATCACCTTCACGGCCGAGGCGGAGATGACACCGTTGAAGATTGGTTCGGAAATAATGACATCTCGACGGGCGCCGGCAACGACCTCGTCATGGCCGGTGACGGAAATGACACGATCGTAGCGGACGGAGGAAACGACGTAATTCACGCTGGCCGCGGCAACAACAAAGTCTGGTCGGGCAGCGGTGACGACATCGTCACGACCGGCGACGGAAACGATGCCATTTATACCGATGGGGGTAATGACGTGATCGATGCCGGCCACGGCCACAACGAGGTCTGGTCAGGCAGCGGCGACGACATCGTCACGACCGGCAACGGCAATGACACGGTCGTTGCCGGCAGCGGAAACGATGAAATAGATGCAGGCGGAGGTGACGACATCCTCGCGGCCGGCACGGGGCACGATGTCATCCTGGCTGGCGGTGGAGATGACATCATTCTCGGTGGTGACGGTAACGACACGATCACTGCGGGTGGTGATAACGACGTGATCTTGGGTGGAGACGGGAGCGACCATATTGAAAGTGGTGAAGGCCGCGACCTGCTGATCGGGGTACGCGAGGAAGACGACGTCAAAAGCGGCCACGGCGAAGACGTGCTCCTCGCAGACTTCGCATCGCTCTACGACCACCTGAAAGCCCTATTGCTGTGGCTAGGCAGGTTGTAGGATCGTCGCGACTTCAGCATCCCACCCTGTCGTCTCATGCCACCTTGATCCCGTACGGCGCTCGGTACGTCTTCGAGAGCAGCTCGTTCGCTTCGTCGCAGTTCACGAACTGCTCGCTGCCGGGGTCGAATTCCAGCCGGCCTCGAGTGCGGTAAGCTATCTCGCCGAGATGGACGAGCGCGCACGACCGGTGCGCGACCTCGGCGGGGGCGCGATTGGGTCGACGAGTCCGTACGGAGTCGAGGAAGTTGTCCATGTGCTGCTCATAGCCGCGCATGCCGCGCAGCTCCGAGCCTTCCGTGGGACCGGGCTCGGACTTGGGTCCGAGGAAGACGCTGAATGCGCCTCGCCGCGAGAAGACCATGTAGCCCTTCGTGCCGTAGAACACGTTGCCGTTGTCAAACCCATGCAAACCATAGCCCGTGAACGGATAGTTCTCGTAGATCAGCAGCTTGCCGTCGGGATACTCGTAGGTGACGACCATGTTGTCGGGATACTCGCTCGCATGGCCGTGCAGCAGCATGGTACCGCCGCGGGCGGTGATCTGCTTGGGCACGGTCTTCACACCGAGTCCCCAGGCCGCCATGTCAATATCGTGGATGCCATCGTCGCCGATTTCGCCGTTGCCGTAGTCGCGGAACATGCGCCACGACTGATGGAACCGTAACGCGTTGAATGGCCGCTGGGGCGCGGGGCCCAGCCATCGGTCATAGTCGACGCCGGGCGGCACCGCGGAATCGGAAACCGGAGGCACGACCTGCCGCATTTCGGCGGTCCAGGCCCGCGCAACCTGGACCTCGCCAATGATGCCCTCGGCCAGCAGCCGCCCCGCCTTTTCGGTGACGGGGCTGCTACGCATCTGGCTCCCTTGCTGCACAATGCGGCCATACTTCTTCGCGGCCCGGATAATGGCATGCCCTTCGTTGTAGACGTGCGAGATGGGTTTCTCGATGTACACATCTTTGCCCTCCTGCATGGCGTGCAGCGCGATGGGGGCGTGCCAGTGGTGGGGTGTCGCAATAATGACCGCGTCGACGTCACGATCGGTGACGACGTCTTCGTAGCGGGCCGTTCGTTTCGGAGGTGTCGTCTGGAAACCGGCGACGAGCGGCCCGAATTTATCCATCTGCCGAGGATCGACATCGCAGAACCACGCGAGCGACACGGGCAACCGGCGCGAAACGAGCCCGCGCACGTGCAGGCCCATGATGCCGCCGCAGCCGATGATGCCCAACCGCACGGTGGCGGGACGATCCGCTCCAAATGTGTGGACGCCGCCCAGTGCAGCGGTGGCCGCCGTCACCGCCGCCACACTCGAAGACTGCTGCAAGAACTGTCGGCGATTCGCGCTGCATGACGACATGGCGTGTGGGCTCCGCATGAGTGGGTCGAAACGGCAGGTTACGCGGGAGCCCATTATGCGGGGGCGCCGGGGCACTGGCGAGAGCCAGTCCGCGCGAGCCAGTCCGCACCTTCCCTTGAGATCCCTCAAGCTCTTCCTGGCCTGGTTCGCTCCCTCCACCTCTTCCCGGATTGGTTCGCTCGCGAGAAGTCTTATTACAAGATCCGTATTACAGTCCGCTAACATCTCTCGCCAGGAAGCGCGTCCCCGCGAGCAACATGAAAAGGGGGAGCGTCCCTAGAGCGGATTGGTTTCGTGCGGAAAGAGATGGGCGGGCATGGGGCGGACGTGACGAAGCAGAGGGCGGAAGGCCATCTGGCCGAGGACGTCGCGCTCGAGGTCGACACCGGGAGCGATCTCGATCAACTCAATACCCTCCGGCGCCAGTTCGAAGACGGCCCGCTCGGTGACGTAGAGAACCGGTTGACCCTTGGCCCGCGCTCGGGCGGCACTGAAACTGACCTGGTCGACGCGCTGCACGAACTTGCGTGTCTCTCCATCGCGTCGGATGAACAGCCGTCCATCCTGAAGGGCGAAGTCGCCGTCCCCGGCCGTGAACGTGCCGCAGAAGACGAGCCGCCGCGCACCTTGGGTGATGTTGACAAAGCCACCCACGCCGGCCACGCGGTCGCCAAACCGGGAGACGTTGACGTTGCCTTCGGCATCGATCTGAGCGGCGCCGATGGCCGCGAAATCGAGCCCACCCCCGTCGTAGAAATCAAACTGCGCGGGCTGGTCGACAATCGCCTGCGGAAAGAGGGACGCCCCGAAGCTCAGCCCTCCGGCGGGAATCCCGCCAATCGGTCCGCTTTCGACCGTTAGCGTCACGTGCTCGAGCAGGCCGCGCTCGGCCGCAATCCTTGCAATGCCTTCGGGCAAGCCGATCCCCAGGTTTACGACATCGCCCGGTGCCACAGCGTCGCAGGCCCGGGCCGCGATCACACGGCGGATGTTCCAGGGCATTGCTGTCAGGGCGGCGGCCCCTTGGCCGGGAGTGTAGTAGCCAGGATTGTCCGCCTCGGCGAACGTCTGCTCATGCTGCGACGGATGGGCTACCACAATCCGATCAACTAGCACACCCGGCACGCGGACCTGTTGCGGGATGGCCGGCTCCGAACGGCACTCGACGACCTGGGCAATGACCAGTCCCCGGCTGTTGTGAACCGCCTGGGCGATGGCCAGCACCTCGCCCACGACCGCCTCGCGGTCCATGAGCAGGTTCCCCCACACGTCGGCCGCCGTCGCGCGAATCAGCCCCACGTGGATTGGAAAAGCCTTGTACCACAGGTACGGTTCCCCGCCGAGTTCGATGCGTTCGACCAGTCCCGGCGGCGTGCACGCGTTCAGCCGCCCGCCTTGCTGTGCCGGATCAATAAACGTCCCTAGCCCGACCCGCGTAATGCATCCCGGACGCCCCGCGGCGATGTCGCGGAACAGATGGCAGATGACGCCTTGGGGAAAATTATAGGCTTCTATCTGGCCCGTGACCGCCAGACGCCCCAGCCCCGGCGCCAATCCCCAGTGACCCCCGATCGCGCGGCGAATGAGTCCCGCGTGGGCCACGTGATTCAACCCCCGCGTCCGGCCATCCCCCTGGCCGGCCGCGTAGACGAGCGTCAGGTCCCGAGGCTGCCCGCTGCGCAAGAAACGCCGTTCCAGGGCCGCCGTCAACGCTTCCGGATGCGCCGCGCCGACAAACCCGCCCGAGGCCACCGTCTGGCCGTCTTCGATCAACGCCACCGCCTCGTCGGCAGTACACAGCTTGGAACTCACTGGATGTATTGCTCTTCACTGGTGCCCGTGTTGACCGTGATCTCGCCCGTATCTTCCAGCTTGCGCACGACATCGACAATCTGCTGTTGCACCGACTCGACATCCGCCAGCCTCACAGGACCGAGGTATTCCATTTCCTCCTTCAGCATCGCCGCCGCCCGTTGGGACATGTTGCCCAAGATCTTCTGCTTGAGCTCCTCGCTGCACCCTTTGAGCGCCAGCGCCCACTGACTGGTCTCGACGTTCTTCAGGATCGACTGGATGTTCTTGTCCGTGAGCTTCGAGATATCCTCGAAGACAAACATCAGCCGCCGAATCTCGTCCACCAGCTCCGGATCGTCCTGCGACAGGTTCTCCAGGATCGCCCGTTCTGTCTGCCGGCCGATCACGTTCAGAATCTGGGCGACCGCATCCAGCCCTCCCGCGTGCTCGTACGACTGGTTGACGACCGCCGCCATCCGCGTCTCGAGCCCCGACTGAATCTCTTCGATGATCTCAGGGCTCGTCTGGCCCATGTTGGCGATCCGCCGGATGACGGCCAGCTGCCGGTCCGCCGATAAGCTCGCAATGATCTGCGCTCCATAACCGGCCGGCAGATGGGACAAGATCAACGCAATCGTCTGCGGATGCTCGTCATTGATAAACGTCACCAGTTGCTGGGGGTCAACCCGCTTCAGAAACCCGAACGGCAGCGACTCGACCGACTGCTGCACGTTGTCGAGCGTCGACTGAGCGTTCTTTCCCAACGCCTTCTCGAGCAGCGACTTGGCCACGTCCAACCCGCCCGAGCTTCCGCCCAGGGCATGTGGATTCGATTCCGCGAACGACAGAATCGCCTGCTCCTGCTCGTCACTTGTGAATCGACCGATCTTGGCGATTTCGATCGAAACCTGTTCGACGAGTTTGGGATTCAGCCGGCTGATCACGGCGGCCGCTTCTTCCTGCGGCAGGCTCATCAGGACGATTGCGGCTCGGCGCATGGTGGACACGGCACGTCCCTCGGTGACAATGGGCTTTCTCCGCACTCATGGCATTCGGCATTTATCGGCGGAGAAAATGGGGGACATGCAACGATTTTACTGAGAGATCCGTCCGAGCTGTACTTCCCAGCTCCCCCATTGCCCGCCATTTTCGTCCACGTCGACGCGCAAGGCCTCGGGAACGAACTGCCGCTCGGCCAGGGCCTTGAGCAGACGCTGGCCGATGTAACGTGCTAGCAGCTCGGCAGTCGTATTGGCGACAGGCAGCAGCACGCAGTCATCCGCGGGAAAGAGCCAGCGGCGTTGCTCGAACGTGGCTTGGACTTCGCTGCCTTCCTCGTGGACGCGGATCAGCGGATGGTGGGCGGGCAACAGCACGTGATGGTCGAGTTCGCGTACGATCGCTTGCAGCGAATCGCGCAGCGCGATGAAGTCGACGACGTAGTGGTTTTCGTCCAGGCCGCCCTGCACCGAGGCAGCCACGCGGTAGTTGTGTCCGTGCAGCCGCTCGCAGATATTGCCGCCGAACGTGATGAAGTGCGCCGCGCTGAAGACCATGTCTTCTTTGCACAGGCGAACCCAGTAGCGTTCAGCGAAGCCATCGAGGGGTGCGGACATGACGTCTCCCGGGTGCTTAGAGCCAAGGTGGCGGAAATTGCCGATCGCGCAGCCCCGCGAACAGGCCGGCGGCGACCAGATCCGCCGTCGTGCCGGGATTGCGGCGATGGCCGTCCGAGCGGAGCCAGAAGTCCAACTCGCCTAGTTCCCGCTCGTAATCTTCCTCGCCGGGTGAGCCGGCTTCCAGAACGCGGCAGGCCCGCTGCTGGGCCTGCCTGGCGATTTCGCTGCCGCACTTGCGAGCGATGAGACTGTCCGGAACGCAGGCCATCATCTGCACGTGCGTGTGAACGATCGAGGTCGTGAGCGTCCAGCTTGCTGACCTGCCCGCCTGGAGCCAAGGAACGACCCGCTCGAAGACATCCTCAAAGCCGTTGACGTACTGGCGCGCCACTAGGTCGCGGTCCTGAGCCAAAGCCATCGCGGCACGCAAGTCGGCGGGCGGAGCGGCCGCGACGTCCATTTGTTCGGTTCGCCCCAGTCCGCCCGGATTGGCCAACCGGATGGCTTCATAGATATCGGCGGCATCTGCCGCTGTAAGACCGTCCAGCACCTGTCGAATGCCGGCCGGGAGGGGTACTCCT
>JBFWYF010000284.1:0-8326 GCA_050186685.1 Pirellulaceae bacterium | reverse complement strand
TTGGCAAAGATGCCCATGCGAGTCGCGGCGGCTGTCGCGGCGGAAGCGACTCCGGCGCCCGACTACGTACGCGACGTGGTACCTCTGTTCACGAAGTACTGCACCGGGTGCCATAACGAGCAGGATCGAGAAGGCAAACTGTCGCTGGACACGTTCGCTGCATTACAGCGGGGTGGTGAGCACGGAGCGGCGGTATTGCCGGGCCAGCCCGAATCCAGCCGCTTGATCCGGCTGCTGAGCGGCGCGGCGGAACCACGCATGCCGCCGGAAGGCGAAGCCATGCCGACTCCGGCGGAAATCGAGGTCCTGAAGGCCTGGATCGCCGCGGGAGCCAAAGGGCCCGAGGGAGTGGAGCCGAGCCGCCGCCAGCTGCTGGCCCCGCAACTACCCGCCGCCTCCGGTGCCGCCGATCGGATTCTCGCGCTGGCCTACTCACCGGACGGCAAGCTGCTCGCCGTGGGACGGTTCGGACTGGTCGAAATCCGAGATGTCGCGACGGATGGGGTGTTATCCACGCTGCGCGACCTGCCGGGTAAAGTGAACTCGCTCCATTTCTCGCAGGACGGCACGCGGCTGGTGGCCGCGACGGGGATCACGGGGCTGTTGGGGACTGCCACGGTCTGGAACGTCGCCAGCGGTCAGCGTTTGCTGGAGCTGGAGGGACATCGAGACATCCTGTACGACGCCGAGTTCAGCCCCGACGGGCGCTGGATCGCTACGTGTTCTTATGACCGTAAGGTCATGTTGTGGGACGCGAGCAACGGGCAGTCGCGTACCTTCGAGGGGCATAACGACGCGGTGTACGACCTGGCCTTCTCTCCTGATGGAACCGTGCTGGCCAGTGCCAGCGGCGACAAGACCGTCAAGTTATGGCATGTCGCCACGGGCGAACGCCTCGACACGCTGAGCCAGCCGCAAGGGGAACAGTATGCGGTGGTGTTCTCACCCGACGGCCGCTACGTCCTGTCGGGCGGTGCGGACAATCGCATTCGCGTGTGGGAGTTCGTGTCGCGGGCGAGTCCCCAGATCAATCCGCTCGTTCACGCTCGGTTTGGACATGAAGGGGCCGTGCTGGCTCTGGCGTTCAGTCCTGATGGGCATTGGCTCCTGTCCGCCGCCGAGGATCGAACGGTGAAGCTGTGGGAAACGCGGCAGTACACGCAGGTGCGACTGTTCGACCGGCAGTCCGACCACGTGGTCGATCTGGCCGTGCAGCCGTCGGCAGCTCGGGTGGCGGTGGCGAGGCTCGACGGAACCATGTCGCATTACCCGCTGGCCGCGGAACCTCTCCCCCTCACATCCGTGACGCGTGCGGTGGAATCCCGGGACGATACGGTGACGGGTCGCCCGTCGGTGACCGTCGAAGAACAGGAACCCAACGACCGGGTGAGCGATGCTCCGCGTCTCGCAGTGCCGTTCCAGGTACGGGGCCGTATCGACGCGGCGGGGCAAGCCAACTCGGACGCGGATGTGTTCCGGTTCGCCGCCCGGGCCGGCGAGACCTGGATGGTCGAAGTCAATGCGGCACGTCAGAAATCACCGCTCGACTCGAAGGTGGAAGTACTGGACGCGCACGGGGATCCGCTGCCCCGCGTTGTGCTCCAGGCCGTGCGCGACTCGTACTTCACGTTCCGCGGCAAGGACTTCGACGTCAGCGACGACTTCCGTGTATTCAACTGGCAGGAGATGGAGATCAACGAGTTCCTGTATGCGAACGGAGAAGTCGTAAAGCTCTGGCACTATCCTCGAGGCCCGGATTCGGGTTTCCTGGTCTATCCGGGACGCGGACGGCGGTGGACATGGTTTGATACGACCCCGATCTCCCATCCGCTGGGCGAGCCGTGTTATATCGTCGAGCCGCGCGCGCCACACGAGTCGGCGATTCCGAATGGCCTGCCGGCATTCACGGTGTTTTTCGAGAACGATGACGACAGTTGGCGGCAATGGGGCAGCGACTCGCGACTCGCATTCACAGCCCCCGCCGATGGCGAGTACCTGGTCCGTGTCACGGATGCACGGGGATTTGAGGGCGACGACTATGTGTATGACCTGATGGTCCGCTCGCCAAAGCCGGATTTTGAGGTGCGTCTGGAAGGGCTGAACCCCAAGGTCGGTGCCGGCGGCGGAAGGGAGTTCAGCGTTCAGGTCGAACGTCTCGATGCGTTTGAAGGTGAGATCCGTGTCGACGTGGAAGGTCTCCCTCCCGGTTTCTCGTCCTCTGCGCCGATCGTCGTTCAAGCCGGACAGACCCAGGCGCTGGGCACGATCTTCGCTTCCTCGGACGCACCTCAGCCGACGGCGGAGCAGCGGAAGAACAGCCGTGTCTTTGCCTCGGCGGTCGTAGCCGGACAGATGGTGCGGAAGGAGATCGGCAGCATGGGCGAGATACAACTTATCGACAAGCCGAAGGTACTGGTCCGATTGTATCCGGATCGACAAACACCGGCGCCCGACGCGGCGAGCGGCGTCGCTCCGGGCGAGGGGGACTCGGCGCCCGTGTTGTCTCGACCGCTGGAGCTGACCATCGCTCCCGGTCAAACGATCACGGCTCGGGTGAAGGTCGAGCGAAATGGCTTCGCGGAGCGTATCCCGTTCGGCAATTTCGACGCGGGCCGCAATCTGCCGCACGGTGTCTTCGTCGACAACATCGGGTTGAATGGCCTGATGATCGTGGAAGGGCAGGACGAGCGGGTCTTCTTTATTACCGCGGCGAAGTGGGTTCCGGAACAGTCGCGGATGTTCCACTTGCAGGCTCAAGTGGACGGCAATCAGGCGTCGTGGCCGGTCCTGTTACACGTGCGGCGTTCCGCCGCCCTCGCCGACAACTGAGTGGTCTGCTCCGAGTGGTCCGTTTAGTGCACGCAGCCACGCCCCCGATAGATGACTTGGTCCGGTACGATTGGGATTTCGTCGAACTGGTGATTTTTCTTGGCTTGACACATTCCCGAAAATTCACGACATTTCCGCCGCGTTGATCGTCCCGCCAAGACCCCGGCGGAACGTTCAGGGGATGGCCCCGCTCGGCGCCGCTTCCCCAGCGGACCGAACAGGTCATCTCGACCCATCTGCCGCGTATGTGGCGGGATAGGAAATTCCGCCGCGGTAACCGTTTCCAACACTGCATGCACCAAGGCAAGGAGGCCGAGGACATGCCGATCGTTCTGCATCGCCCCGTTGGCGTCAGTTTGCGCACTGTTTGCCCCGAAGCCCGCTTCTTCGGTGGCGACGACTTGCGCGTGACGTCGTGCTGCACGGACGCTTTTTCCTGCCGGCCAGGCGACCTGTACGTCGCCGTCGTCCAACCGGCACGCGATGGCCATGACTTGGTCCCCGAGGCACTCCGGCGGGGTGCGAACGGGATCATTACCGAATCGTATCTGCCCGTCGGTGTTCCCCAATGCGTGGTGCCCGATTCGCGGGAAGCGCTGGGACGAATCTGCCAGCATCTCGCCGGCCAGCCGGCTCAAACGATGCAGGTCGTCGGCGTCACGGGCACGAACGGCAAGACGACCACCAGCCTGCTGACCGCCTCGGTGCTCCGAGCGATCGGATTCACGACCGGGTTCACGACGACGTTACTGCGGAGCGATGCGGACGCGACGGCGTCGGCCGGGCGTTCTACTCCGGTCGCTCCCGAGTTGGCCGACTGGATGGCCCGCATGGCGGCCAATGGCTGCTCGCATGCGGTGCTCGAAATGTCGAGCCGCGGATTAGCTCAACGCCATGCGGCGGGCATCGGCTTCGCGGGAGCCGTGGTGACGAATCTGCGACGCGATCATCTGCGGTACCACGGTAACCTGGCCAATTATCGCCAGGCCAAACTGCGGTTGTTCGAGCAATTGGAATCGCATGGTTTCGCCGTAATCAATGCCGACGATGCGGGCAGTCAATGGTTGTTGCCGAAGCTTTCTTGTCCGGTGATTACTTTTGGAATGCAGGAGTCTGCCGAGATACGTGCCACGGTGGTCGAGCGGCATGCCAGTGAACAGACGTTTCTGCTCCTGGCGGGGAACGAGGCAGTCCCCGTCCGGACGCGGATGATTGGCGATCATCACGTCGCCAATTGCCTGGCTGCCGCCGCCGTGGGACTGCTGTGCGGTGGCGAACTGACGGCGATCGCCCGGGGCCTGGAGGCGATCGAACGGGTGCCGCAGCGACTGGACCGCATCGAGTGCGGCCAACCTTTTCAAGTGTACGTCGACTGTGCCGACACCCCGGATCGGTTAGCGACATCCTTGCGGGCCATGCGTCAGGTGACGCGGGGTCGAGTGATCTGCGTGGCGGGCATCGAGGACGTCTCCGACCGCGACGATCGGCCGTTGCTCGGCCGGGCCGTCGAACGCGGGTCGGATGTCGGGATCCTGACGAGCGGCAGCCAGGGAAACGAAGCACCGCTGCAGGTCATCCACGACCTGCTGGACGGTTACGCCCATCCCGGCAAGGCGTTGGTCATGCCGGGACGGACGCGTGCGATCCTCCACGCCCTGGGACAAGCCCGGCCTGGCGACAGTGTACTGATCGCCGGGAGCGACCGGCGAGGTTTGGCCCCGTGTGGCCAGCAAGAGAAGCCGGGAGATGTCACTGTGGCACGCGACTGGTTGTACCAGGCCGCGCAGGTCCGGCCGGCCCGGTCGGTGGAGTTAATGTAAGAGCGCGAGGTGGAGTTCGGCCAGAATTCGGACCGGCGGAGGAGTAATCGCCCGCGACGAGTCAGAAAGCACAACATACGGAAAGTTCCACCACTGTGTCGTGATTTGCGGGAATCCCGACGCAACCCTCCCTCCTGGGTTGGAAACTGACTAGCCGCACAAGGTGGTTACTGGGTCGACCACCGCGGCGGGCAGTTATGGTGGAACTTGTGACTGTGCGCCGGAGCAGCGCAAGCTGCTCCGGCGCCAGGGAACACGCAGGGCACGGTTGACGAAACCGTGCCCTGCTTCGTTTCGCGGCCGTCGATTTTCGTTATGATCAGGGGCTGCGTTGCCGGAGGGAATGCCTCCGTCCCGAGACCTCCTCGGACACTCACTGGGAACAGCAGAATCCATGATCGTTTCCGCTCTAGTTCGCCGGCAGCCCTGTCCCGGGCCGCAGATGGTTAAGGCGAGACCGCAACCATGAGCGAACTGCCTGCGGCCCTGGTCACCGGGTCATCGCGCGGCATCGGACGGGCCATCGCGATCGAACTGGCCCGCGGCGGACATGCCGTGGCGGTAAACTACGTGCGCAATGCTGAAGCGGCCGAGGAGGTCGTATCGGAGATCACCGCACATGGCGGCCAGGCGATTGCTCTGCAAGGTGATGTCGGGGTGGCGGACGACCGGGTCCGGCTGGTCAATGGCACGCAGGCCCGATTCGGGCGACTCGACGTGCTGGTTAATAATGCCGGGATTACCTCGCCAGGACGCCGCGATCTGCTGGAGACCACCGAAGCCGGCTGGGACGAGGTCTTTGCCACCAACCTGAAAGGCCCTTTCTTCCTCGCCCAACGGGCGGCCCGCGCGATGATCGACGGGATCCGACAGGGCGTCATGAGCCGCGGGACGATCGTGAACGTCTCGTCGATCTCGGCCTATGCCGTCTCGACGAATCGCACCGACTACTGCCTGGCCAAGGCCGCCATGCCCATGATGACCTGGCTGCTTGCGACGCGGCTCGCCGACGAGAACATCCGGGTCTATGAAATCTGTCCCGGCGTCATCGCCAGCGACATGACGGCTCCCGTCAAAGAAAAGTACAACGCCCTGATCGACGCGGGTCTGACGCCCATTCGTCGCTGGGGCACTCCCGAAGACGTGGCCCGTGCAGTGGCAGTCGTCGTGTCGAACGCACTGGCTTTCTCCACCGGTGAACGCATCAACGTGGACGGCGGATTTCACATCCGCCGCTTGTGACCGACTCATGAAGCTCTATTTTCTCGGCGCCAATCGCCAGGTCACCGGCTCCCGCTACGTGCTGGAAGCCGCCGGGCTCCGCATTCTGATCGACTGCGGATTGTTTCAGGAGCGGCCCTATCAGCATCGCAATTGGGAGCCCAGCCCCGTCCCGCCCGGCGACATCGACGTCATGCTGCTGACCCATGCCCACTTGGACCATTGCGGGCTGATCCCCAAGCTGGTTCGCGAGGGCTTTCGTGGCCCGATTTACTGCACCGAGCCCACCGTTTCACTGTCCGGCATCATCCTGCAGGACTCGGCCGAAATACAGGCGGAAGACGTAGCCTACAAGCAGAAACGGCATGCCCGTGAGCGCCGGACGGGCGATCACCCCGCCGTGGCGCTGTACAGTGAGGACGACGTCGACCGATGCCTGGCTCAGTTCCGCGGTGTCGGCTATCGCCAACCCGTGCGGCTCGGCCCAAACGTCTCGGCCACGTTCTATGATGCCGGCCACATCCTCGGCTCGGCCATGGTCGAGATCGTCGTCAACGAGCAGGACGGCACGCCGTCCCGCATCCTGTTCTCCGGCGACATCGGCCAATGGAATAAGCCGATCATCCACGACCCGACCCTGTTTCGCCAGGCCGACTACGTCGTCATGGAATCGACCTATGGGGATCGGAATCACCAGGACGGCGGTGACATCGAAACGGAACTCGCTCGCGTCATTCACGACACGGCGTCTCGCGGCGGCAACGTCGTCATTCCGACATTCGCCGTTGAACGGGCGCAGGAGCTGATGTGGTACATCAGCCGTCTCGTCCACGCCGACCGCATCCCCGATCTGCCGATCTACCTGGACAGCCCCATGTCGGTGGACGTGACGGGCATCTTCGCGAAGTTCCGCAACTACTTCGACCAAGAAACCTGGCAGTTGATTCAGTCACATGAATCGCCACTGAAGTTCCCAGGCCTCCGGTTTGCCCACACTGTCGAGGAGTCGAAGGCGATCAATCGGGGCAAGGGTACAGCCATCATCATGGCGAGCTCGGGCATGTGCACGGCCGGACGTATCAAGCATCATCTCCGCGCGAATCTCGGCCGACCCGAATCGACGGTCCTGTTCGTCGGCTACCAAAGCGCCGGCACGCTCGGCCGCCAGATCCTCGACGGACAGCACTTCGTGCGCATTCACGGCGAGATGATAAAGGTCAAAGCACACGTGGAGCAGATTTTCGGTTTCTCGGGACATGCCGACCAGACGGCCCTGCTCCGCTGGCTCCAGAATCTGAAACAGCCGCCCAAGCGCGTGTTCCTGACTCATGGCGAAGAAGACGCGTCGTTCCATTTGGCCAATCACATTCAACATGTGCTGGGTTGGCCCGTCATTGTGCCGGTCTATCAGGAAGCCATCGAACTCGACGCGTCATCCCCATCATCGCCGGGGTAATCGCTGCCCCGACAGGGGTGGTAGGAAAACGCAGAATGCGCGGATGGCCGCAGAGGAATCTTCGAGCTCCGACGCGTTCCTCCGCGGTTCCTTTTCTTTACCGTTGCTTTCTACACGGTGGCTCTTACTGCAGTCCGAAGGCCTTGGAGATGCCTTCTGAAATGCTGGTGCTCATGTCGAGCCCGTCTTCCCAGGCCCACATGTTCCGCATGATGTCGCTCATTAACACCCCGGTCAACGACAGCAGGAGGATGATGCACACCAGGCCGGTGATGTTCCAGGCGGAATAGGGCGCTTCCGGAGGCCCGGCGGCAGCGACCATCGCCGGCGCCATCACCGGCGCCGCACCACCGCCCAGCGCATCCAGCTGCTGATCCATGCTGGGCCCTTCGGCCAGCAAGCCGCCGTCGTCAGGTACCAGGGCACCTTCCTGGTCGAACGCGGCCGAATCCTCCAGGGCAATCACCTGCGAGCCGCTGTCCGATTCGTCGGCAAACATCTCGTCGGACGGCGACAGGAGGAACTCTTCGTCCTTCTTCAGGTTCTGAGCCGGCTCGGCATCCAGCTCGATGGCTTCGTCTTCCGGCAATTCAAGGGCCGAAATCGACGAACCTCCCATGTCCACCGCATCGTCCTCCAGCGATAAACCGCTGTCGGTCGGCGTCTGGAGGCTAATTCCGCTGTCGGCTTCCAGCGATAGTCCGCTGTCCGACGGGCTGGAGAGATTGATGCCACTGTCGGCGGCCGCGTTCAGCGTCAGGTCGCTGCCCGTACCGCTGCCGCCGAGCACCAGTTCGTCGTCCTCGCTCAACGCTAGTTCGCTGTCGAGTGCAATGTCCAGGTCGCCGGATCCCAGGCCGGATCCCAGAGCCTTGCTGGACCCTCCGCCGGTCAAGGCGCCCGTCCCACCGCTGCTCCCCCCCTTTAAATGCAATTCCGAGTCGCCCAGCACGTCGGCGTTCAGGCCCGGCGGAGCTTTCAGCGCCCGGTCGGAACCCGG
>JBFWYF010000283.1:0-8346 GCA_050186685.1 Pirellulaceae bacterium | reverse complement strand
CCCGCGAACTGATCAGTCCCAGCCTGATCTACATCCTGGTGGGACTGCTTGGCGTGGCAGCACTAAGTGTGGTGCTGCCGTTCGGCAGCCTGCAGACGGCGGCCGAACATGATGATATTTGGGCACCGCTGTTCATGGCACTCGTGGCGATCCCCGCGTACGCGACGCCGATGACTGCCATGGTCCAGCTGGCTTCCATGTTCCAGCACGGCAACTCGGTGGGTGCGGCGTTCGCCCTGCTGGCCCTGGGCGCAGGCGCCAACCTGGGACTCGTCACATGGACGATCCGGTCCTACGGATTCTCCCGCGGGCTGGTCTGGTTTGGCATCCTGGTCGCGGTGGTGATCGCGCTGTCGTACGGAGTCGACCAGCCCCTGTATCCGCACGGAGTCGAACCGGCAGGGCACACGCACGCCTTCGATATCTACTGCTGTCCGTTTCCGGATGGGACCACGGCGTCCATCGAGGCCGTTGTGGGCACGCTGCGAGAGAAGCTGGCTCCGCACGAGCTTGTGGCATTGGGTCTCGCTGGAGCGTTGCTGGTCGTGGGTCTCGCCTTGCGGCGATGGGATCCGCGAGGCAAGAAGGTCGAGGCCTGGCTGGAACGCGCTCCCGACGTGCGGCCCCGGTATGACGTGGTAATTCCCGGACCCGTGCTCGGGCTGGTGGCGCTGGTGGGCCTGATCGCGGCCAGCGTGTTTGGCTGTTACCTGTACTATCCGCCTCCCAGCGAGATCTTCGAGGAGATGCGGTTGATCCATGTCGAGGTCGCGGCGGCGGCGACGAGCCAGGATTGGGATACCGCGCTGTACTGGATTCCGATCTTCGACGACTGGACGCGGAAGCTGCAGGTCAGCGTCGTGCTGCGCGGCGGCGACTTGACCGACTATCACCGCATGAAGGCCGCGGTCCTGCGCGACAAACTCGAGTTGCTGGAACACGAAGTGGAAGACCGGGAAGTGGAGGAAGCGCGGAAACTCGCACTGGCCGTCAATCGCGCGTACCGCCGTATGCGGGCGGCGTTCGAAGGTTGAAGGGCTGCTGGACCAGAACGATCGGCCGGACTGGCAAACGGCACGGGCGGGGACGCAGCCGCCCGATTCCTGTTGGCGGGCGCCCGCAAGGCGGCCGGCCTACCTTTGTCCCGCGGTTTGGCGCCCCGCCGCCTGCTGGCCATAGGCGAGGTTTGCCGCGGAGCACTCCAACGGTAGCTTCTCGGATTTGAGCCCTCTTCGCTTTAGACTCGAGTCGCCTCCGCTATAATGCCTGGAGCATATAAAGCGAGCCTGACTGTTCTGCTGCTTGAGGTTGTTGCCAGAAAATGTCCGACCCCACGATCCACCTGCCCTCCAAGGATGGCGAACCGGCCTGGGAAGCGGCTTACTTCTTCCCACCGCAAGGTCACTGGTCCGACGAGACGTTTCTGCAACTCGACAGCAATCGCATGGCTGAGCTGGTTGCGGGTCGGCTGGAGATCCTGCCGATGCCAAATCCGCTTCACCAACTAATCGTGATCTTTTTCCTGGACTTAATTCGTGAACATCTGAAGCGGCTGGGGCTGGACGGAATAGTCTTGGTCGCCCCCACGCCAACGCGCTTGTTTTCTGGCACCATTCGAGAACCGGATCTGCTCTACATTGCCCCGGAGCACCGCCCAGAAAATCTCAATGACTACCCGACGCAGATTGACTTGGCGGTTGAAGTCGTCAGCGATGGCGCCGAAGCTCGCAAGCGGGATTATGAGGACAAGCGAATCGACTATGCCAAGGCAGGCGTCAGCGAATATTGGATCGTCGATCCGCAGGACAAGCTGGTAACCGTGCTTACCCTCGACGGCAACCAGTACGTTGAGCGCGGAGTTTTTTCAGCGGGCAAAATCGCCACCAGTCGATTGCTCGAAGGGCTGACCGTTTCCGTCGACGCCGTCTGGGCCGTTACTGAATCAGGAGGTAAACCCGGTATCTAATGCTGTTTCCGGTTGACAAGTTTCGCGCCAGCATCGACGAATGGGTGCCACTGGCAGGCCGCCGACACGAAGGCACTTACGCCGCGAGATTCCGCCCGGCGGCCAGCCAGTGTGGAGTCTCGCTCGATTCCGCACTGGCTGGCCGCCTCCCCAATCGAGCGCAATTACCCAACTTCTCTCGGCGGCCTGCCAGTGCCACTCAGTGAGGTCTGCTTTACCCAAAACTGCGCGAAAGTTATGAACCGGAAGCGGCTTTAGTCCACGGCACGCTACCCGTTCAGGGAAGGCTGCTCGAGCCGCAATCTTGGACGACCATGTCTTAGCTCCAGCGCGCTACGAAACCGCGTTCGAGTCAGCTCGCCAGGCCTGCGCGGCGTTTGTCTGCGCAGCCGCGCCCGGCGAGACACGACCAACCCCTGGCCCACGCGTCCCGATCAGCCACTACGGACGGGCAGCGGCAGCGGCCTGGGTTCGCGCGGCGGAAGGGACAACTTCGCGCCGGGTCTACGGTCACCGGTCGGCGTGCGCTGCAGACAAACGCCATCACCGACGGCCAGACACCCCGCCAGCCCACCGGCGAGTGCCTCCACGACGATGTGCGTACCGGCCGGACCGTAAAGGATCGACCAGGGCGACACAGCTCGGTGCAGCGCCAGGACCTGGCCGTTGGAGTCCAGCATGGCGACGTCGATCGCAAAGAACATCCAATGCGTGTGGATCGAGCGGCAGGGCGCCAGCAGCAATCCGCTGCCGCTCGACAAACGTCGGCGAAACTGCAGCCCCCGCAACCGCTGCCAGAACGTGACGGCCAGCGCGAGGCGCGGTACGACGACCTGCCCGGAAGACGATTGGACCAATTGCCAGGAGTCGACCATGGAGTCCGATCGATGGAATCGCTTAACCCGCAGCCGGAGGAGCCCGCTGAATTGGCGGAATGCCGCGCCAGCCTGAGGGGTCGCGCCGGCTGGCTGACGTATCCGTTCCGTTCAGCCGGCTCCGGAGGCGAGAGGTGCTTGAGTTCCGTCCTCGCCTGCGGCTACGGTCTAAACGACTTGTCGAAATGCAGACCTTGGGAAGCGGAAGCCGACCTAGCGCGCTGGCCGATGGAATTTTGCCAGGTGGCCGTTCACAAACTTCAAGAGCTCGCCGATCAAGTCGTCGTGGTCTTCGCGCGACTCCTGGAACCGGCGCGCGGCGCGGCGGTGCATCTCCTGGATTTCCTGGTGCCGCTTCGTCAAGCGATCGTGGTCCGAGGCGTCACCCTTTTCGTGGGCGGCGATTTCCGCGTCGTGCCGTTCGATGTGAGCCGAGTGTAAGTCGATTTCACCCAGCTGTTCCTCGAGCAGCGCTTCATGTTCCTGGATTTCGGCCTGCAAGCGGGCGAGCGCTGCCAGTGCTTTGCGATGGTCGACTTTCATCTTGTGGATCTTCGCCTTCATCTCCTGATGTTCGGCGAGCGCCTGCTCATGTTCCTTCTTCATGTTGGCGTGTTCGGCTTGAGCCTTGTCGTCGGCCGCCAGCCTGCTGGTCAGTGCCACGCAGAGCCCCAGGCAACACAACCAGGCCCCCGAGCGCATTGTCTTGGACATCGCATTCTCCTTCGCGAATTGACGGTGCAGCCATCGCGGTCCGACCCGGCGCTCACCCAGAGCGACCTTCGCCTATCGTACTACCGGTCCGGCGCGCGGCCAATCCAGCCAGCGGGATTCTAGAACGACGAGCCACGCGGGGTAATCAGCCCACGATGTCGCCACCCGTATTGTCACGGCGCCGTCATTGGCGGAGCGGACAATAGATGGCGAAGAGCCGGCAGCGACGAGTCCATTTGTTGGGCACGCTGCAGATGGACCCGAGCCTGCTCCATTCGTCCCTGCCGTGCCAGGAATACTCCCAGGTTTGAGTGCGCCGCTGCCGTTCCCAGGACGCCGGCCAATGTGGCAAACGCTTCATCGGTCCGGCCCTGGGCAGACAGCGTCCTTCCCAGATTGTTCGCCACCCTTGCATCTGTCGGTTTGACGGTCAGTGCCCGACGTAACAGGGATTCGGCCTCGGCCAGATTACCCAGCCGGTAGTGCAGGTCGGCTGCATCGTTCAACAGGTCCGGGTCGTCTCCAACTTCTTCGAGCGCTCGTCCATATTCCGCGAGTGCCTTGGATCTGTCCCCAGACTGATCGTACAGGGCGGCCCACGTCGCCGCGCCGGGCGACGAATCGGGATCCAGTTGGCGCGCGCGCTCATACAGGGCTAGCGCCTCGCGCGGATGGCCGTGCGATTCCATTTCGCGGGCGGTGACAAGACATGCCTGCACGGACTCTCTGACCGACAACTCGTCGACGCAAACGGATGGGTCTGCCCGAATGCTGCCGAACCATGGCGGATTAGCGCCCGACGAGTGTGGCAGCCGGAGACTCGCGCAACCGCAAAGCCCCGCTTGCCCCCCCACGACCAAGATGAAGAAGGTCACGGTAGCACGGTATTGCGACCAGCTCGAAAGCATGAATTTTCCCTCTGCGTCTGGACGGTGGTTTAGAAGAAACCACCGCCCCCGAAACCGCTGCTGCCCTGCGCCCCTCCGAGCCCAGCCTGCTGACCACGCATGCCTCCGCCCCTGGGCGCTAGATATTGGCTCGTGATCCAAGGGGCCTCAATACCGAGCATCCCTTCGGCTGCGGGCGGCTGGAGCACGACTCGTTCGCCTGCATCGCTCACGTTCCACCGCAGCAGCTGGTCGACCACCAGAGCCTGCCGGTCGGAGTCAAGCTGCGGATCCGACGATGGTTGGATGAAAACGGACTGCGGCCCATCCAACATCCTCCTGGCGAGCCCTGCCAACCGCACTTCGGCATCGGAATCCAACGTAGCTGTGTCGCCGCGCCACTCCCGCTGGTAGATGACGAAGTCATCCAATTCGGCCCGGTCCATTTCCGCCAGTTGCCATTGGCACACGCTCGTTCCGATCGGCTGCGGTATCGCACCCGGGAGAATGTCGAAAGAGCACCAATCGTAGCAGCCACGACAGCCCAACTGGCCCATGAGCACTGTCGCGGAGGCGCACGAAACGAAAAACTGTCGCCAAGGACGTGACAACATGCGGTGTATCCTTTCGATCTCCGCTCCCCGGTATCTTTGTTCGGCAGTCAGGCGGGCCGTGTAAAGCGGAACAAAACTGGCATTGGCTCGGGTGATTTCCCGTCGGGTCCGCGAAGGAGCTACTGGTCCGCGGTCACGCGGGGAACAAGCGGGAGACTGGATGTGGCAGGGATCGGCAAGGGCGAAGGGCACCCGTTGGCGTTGCAGCATCCGTAAGTTGGTCCGTGCGGACCAATGATATAACTGTCTTCACACGCCACTTCTCCCGCATGCTGGCGTGCCGCATCCGTGCGGACCGGACTCCGAAAATCTCGGCTACGCCTGCTCTCCAGCTGATTCGCGAGATAGAACTCGACATCCGTGGGTTCAAAGACATCGTATCCGGGCAGCGGTGGCGTTTCGCAAGCTTCCAGCGGGTGGACCAGTTCTGGCGTAACAATGACGATCAGTTCCTGTTCCGTCGCGGAGCTGGACTTCGTTCCGAATAGAGTACCAACGAAGGGCCAGTCGCCGGCAACCGGTACTCGATTCGCATTTCCGCGCAGGGACGTCTGGATCAGACCCGCGAGGGCCATCGTCTGGCTGTCGCGCAGCTCCACTGTCGTGCGGAAGTTGCGAGTGTTCTGACCATTGACATTCGTACCGCCGATGTTGGCGACACGCTGGTCATCGATCGTGCTGACAAAGCCGGCGATGTCCAGCCGCACACGATCACGATCGACGACATAGGGAGTGAACGTGAGCTGCACGCCCACGAACTCAAAACCCACTCCCTGACCGACGCCTCCGAAGCCCGCCTGGGCAAACGGAACGGGCAGACGATCACCCGCCTGAAAACTGGCCGGGCGGCCGTTCAAGGTGGTAAGGTTCGGCTCGGCCAGCGTGCGGGCGTAGCCGAGCTGCCGCAGAGCGTTTAGAGCAAGTCGAAAGTCGGGCGTGTTCACGGAAAAGTTACCACCCGTCCCGGGAAAGACGCCGGGCAACGCCAGCGAGATGAAACTGAGCTCACCGCCAGGGCCAAGTTGAGCGTCGGCTCCAATCGACCGGAGCGCACTGCGGTTAACCTCCGCCACGGTGACCCGCAGCAACACCTGCTGTTCCCCCGGGATCTGTAACAGGTTGATAATGCCCGCCTGGGCCAGCAGCTCCGGATCCAGCACGCTGCGACGCAGCCCAGCTTCGTCACGATCCAGCAGCACGTCGCGGTCCTCGTAAACATACAGTGCTCGGGCGTCGGTTTCGTTACGACGACCCCGTCGGCTGGAATCTTGAACCAGGACTTGCAGGATCTGGCTGGCCTCAATCGCATCCTTGGCCTGCCCGCGTACGAGCAAGCGGTCGCCGAGCAGTCCAAGGTCGACTCGACTCGCCGGAAATGCCTGGTTAATCTCCTGCTCCAAAGCCTCGAACTGCGCCTCAAGTGTCTCCTTCAAGCGAGGTTCCGGGTAAACGTTCAATAAGTAACTTAGGACCCGCTCCTCACGGCGGGCCGCCGGATCCTCGACCCAGATATTCAGCACGGTTCGTCCAGGCGCGCTTCCGACCAGCGAAATCTCCGTGGCGTAAATGACCTGGAACCGGGCGACGTTCTCGTCCGGAATGTAGATCCGCTTGGGAGTCTCGCGAAAGACCAGGATGCGAGGCCGGCCCGCGATCAGATCCAGAGTCGCCTCGGGATCGATAGTCGACTCCAGAAACTGGCCGTAGGCGCGAAGTGTCTGCTGGCTGGGTTGCGGAGACACAAGGCTGCGTGGCAGGGCGGGAAGAAGCTCGAGCCGTGAGGGCGCCGGCAGGCCATCCCTCGGGAAGGGCGCTGGAGCACTCTCGGTGGACGGCCCTGCCGCGGGGAGAGGTACGACCGCCTCCGGCAATGGCGGTGAGCCCGGCAAGGGCGCTCCGCCCGGTTCCTGCTGCAAGTAGGAAGCCGGTGACACACCCGTTGGCGAATGCCTTCCGACGTGCGGCGTTGTCTGCGTATCGGTGGCGGGCAATCTCCGTTGCGGGACCACGCCCCGGAAGTCCGGAGGAACTTGTCCTCGCGCAACCCCCCACGGGCCGGCTACCGCCAAGGCGCATACGAGCGCCAGCCTGGGGCCGGGAATCGGCCACGAGCGGTGCTCCGACCACATTGAATTGACGCTGGGCACCGCGCCCCTCCTGTAATGCGTGCCAGGGCGAACGGTCCGACCTGTACGATCGTATCGGTTGGCCGGCTGAAGGAACTTTGACTTAAGTACAAGCTTGCCGGTTTCGACCGTTCCGCCCTCAACAGGAAGACTCAGCCAGTTCAGGCAGGAACTCGGACGATATTTTCGACGGGGGGAAGGCCCCCTGAGTGTGATGCCGCGGGTAAAGGGTGGGTTCGCAAGCCAGGAGCCGGACCGGAGCCAGCTTAGAAACTTCGTACTTGGACGAACGATTCGGCCATCTTGAACAGTTGCACGAAGGCTGGGCCAAGCGTCCAGACGAACAGGCCTGGCAAGAAGCAGACCACGAGCGGGATGACGCGCTTCGTTGGCAAGGCGTTGGCGAAGGCGATCGCCCGTTCGCGCCGCCGGGCGCGGACGTCGTCGGCCTGCTGGCGCAGGACTCGCGCAATTCCCATTCCCAGCTGCTCAGCCTGCACCAATGCCGAGACGAATACCGAAACGGATGGCAGGTCGACTCGCGCCGACAGGCGCCGCAGGCTTTCGACTCGGGCACGACCAGCCAGCATGTCGGCCTGGAACAGCTGCAAGTCGGCGGCCAAGGGTCGACCAGCCAGGCGCGTTCTGAGAATTCGGGTCAACGCCGCATCGAAGCCGAGGCCCGCTTCGCTCAGTGTGGAAAGCAGCTCCAGCGCCAAGGGCAAGTCCTGTTCGATCAGTTCGACGCGTTGGCGGCGCGCCCGTCGCGCGATCAACCAGGGAGCACATCCGATCATCACGAAGATCAGCCACGGCGCGACCCACACGACTGGCAAGAAGGTCTCGCCCACACCACCGGGGACCAGCACGACCGTCTGCTCCATGAGGCTCTGCAAACCCGAGAACGTGCACACAAGCGCGATGGCCAGTCCCAGCGCAATGCAAGTTCCTGTCGCCAGCAGAAACAGCGGCGTGGCGTTTGGAGCGCGAAAGCCGGCCTGGTAAAGCCATCGCCCCAGGCCACCGCGCCCATCCAGTTCCCCGTCAGCGGGCGGACTGCTGGCCGTTGCCGCCTCCCGCTGCTGGGGCCCGTACCACCGCTGCTGGGCTCTTGATCGCGGAACCAGCCAGCGCCATGCCGCGATGACGACCGCCAGCAGGCTT
>JBFWYF010000282.1:0-8366 GCA_050186685.1 Pirellulaceae bacterium | reverse complement strand
CAAAGCTGCACTTCTCCGCCAACAATTCGATCGGATATCCGCGGTACCGCAGGATCCCCTGATCCCCCTCCAGGTAGGTGATCGCGCTGAGCGTCGACCCCGTGTTCATGTACCCTTCGTCCAGGGTGATCAGGCCCAAGTCACTCCGCAACTTCGCAATATCCAATCCATGCTCGTCTTCCACCCCATCGATCACCGGTAAATCCAGTTCCCGGTTGCGGTAGTTCAGCCTCGCAAACTCAGTCATCCGCAGCTCCTTGATCCCCGTCACTTAAGGCAGGCCGGCATGTTGATGGACGTGCAGTCGGAACCGAGAGTTTAGCGACCATATGCTTGTTCGGCAAACGGTGGCAGCACGCCCAACTCGCCCGAAAGACACGAGCGCCGCACGGATCCCGATCGACTTCGCTCGGTGTGCCCCGAAGTCGCTGGCCGCCGCGCCGCGCGCGCTGGAACCGAACAGTCAACAGATCTGGATCGCACGCTCGGCTTGGCAAAGTTCCGCGCACGAACGGTCGAAATCGGGCAGTCGACCATCCGATCGCCCTGGGGAGTCGCCGCACCTCAAGCCAGTAGCTCGCGGATCACCTGCGGCTGCTCCACGCCCGTCAGGCGCTGGTCCAACCCCTGGAACTTGAACGTGAAGCGCTCGTGATCGATTCCGAGGCAGTGCAGGATCGTCGCGTTGATATCGGAAACGGGCGCGGGACGCTCGACAATGTTGTAGCTGAAATCGTCGGTCTCCCCGTAGCTGACGCCCCCCCGTATGCCTCCCCCGGCGAGCCACATGCAGAAATTGCGCGGATGGTGATCGCGACCGTAATTCTCGTGGCTCAGCTGTCCCTGGGAATAGACGGTGCGTCCGAACTCGCCACCCCACACGACAAGTGTCGAATCCAGCAGGCCGCGCTGCTTCAGGTCCTGCAGCAGTGCCGCGGTGGGCTGGTCGACGTCGTGACACTGGTGCGTGATGTCGCTGGGCAAGTTGTTATGCTGGTCCCATCCGCGGTGCAGGATCTGCACCACGCGCACGCCGCGTTCGACCAGCCGGCGGGCGAGCAGCACACTCGCGGCATACGTGCCGGGCCGGCGTACATCCGGGCCGTACATCTCGAGTGTCGTCTCCGATTCGCGGCCGATGTCAATCAGCTCAGGGACACTCGTCTGCATCCGAAACGCCATCTCGTACTGGCTGACGCGAGTCAGAATCTCGGGGTCCTGCCACTCGCGATAACTGCGTTCGTTGAGGGCGGCGAGCGTATCGAGCATGGCGCGGCGGTCGCCGGCATCCACTCCGGCGGGGTTCTGCAGGTACAGCACCGGGTCGCCGACGCTGCGCAGTGCCACGCCCGTGTAGCGCGACGGCAGGAATCCGCTGCTCCACATGCGTGTGAACAAGGCCTGGGCCGCCGCACGGGACGACCAGTTCGGTGTCAGCACGACGAACCCGGGCAGATCGTTGCTTTCGCTGCCGAGTCCATAGTTGACCCAGGAACCGAGGCTGGGCTTCCCTGGCACCTCGCTCCCCGTCATCACGAAGGTGCACGCGGGATCGTGATTGATCGCGTTGGTAAACACGGATTTAACGAGGGCCAACTCGTCCACATGCCGGGCCGTGTGCGGCAGCAGCTCGCTGACCCAGCGGCCGCAGCTGCCGTGCTGGGCGAACTTGAACTTGGAGGGGGCCACGGGCAGCCGCTTCTGGCCGCTGGTCATCGTCGTGATCCGCTGCCCCTGGCGGATGCTGTCCGGCAAGTCTTTGTCAAACTGCTCCTGCAGCTGCGGCTTGTAGTCCCAAAGATCGATCTGTGAAGGACCGCCGTTCATGTGCAGGTAGATCACGGCCTTGGCCCGCGCCGGAAAATGCGGGAAGCCCGGACGAGGCGGGAACATGGCGGGCGGCGGTTCCGCGCCCTGCCCCATGCGACCCAGCAAGGTGCTGGCGAGCGCGATGTTCCCCATGCGCAGCCCGGTGGCCCCGAAGAACTGCCGGCGGGTCAAGTGCAGGTCACGATCAGCGAACGGATTCATGGTTAGCCTCGTGTTACCGTTTCATCCAGGTTCAGGATCAGGTTGGCCAGCAGGGTATAGGCGGCGAGTTCCGGAGCGGCCAGGCCCGCGACGGGAGGTGACTCGCCCGTGCGAATGACGCGCTCCGCCTGGGCGGGCTCCGCGGCATAGCGCTGCAGGAACCGATCCAGCGTCTGGCTCAAGAGCTGCAGTTCCTCGGGGGCTGGTTCCCTGGCGAGCGCCGCACGGTAGGCAAACGTGATGCGTTCCGCGGGCGTGGGCCCCGCTTCGCGCAGCATCCGTTGGGCAAAGCCGCGGGCGGCCTCGAAGTGCTGGGTGTCATTCAAGAGCTGCAGCGCCTGGAGCGGTGTGTTGCTCCGTTCGCGGCGAGTGCAAAACTGCTCGCGATTGGGACCATCGAAATTGCTCATGAACGGCGGCGGCGCAGTCCGTTTGAGGAAACAGTAGATGCTGCGGCGATAGATGCTCGGACCATGATCCTGCAAATAGAACCGCGTATTACTGTCGGCATATCCGACCGGCTCCCAGATATTCGGCGGCTGATACGGTTTGACGCCCCGACCGCCCATCTCCAGATTCAGCAGGCCGCCCAGGTACAGGGCATTGTCCCGGATCTGTTCGGCGTCCAGCCGGAAGCGCGGGCCGCGCGCGTAGAGCCGGTTTTCGGGATCGCGCTGCAGCGTTTCCGGCAGTACCCGCACATCCTGGCGGAAGGCGGCCGACGTGACGAGCATCCGCACGAATTCTTTCGTGTTCCAACCGGTGTCGCGGTAATAGATCGCCAGCCAGTCCAGCAGTTCCGGGTGGCTCGGCGGCTCGCCTTGAGCGCCAAAGTCGTAGCTCGTCTTGACGAGTCCTGTGCCGAAGAACTGCTGCCATAACCGATTGGCGGCGACGCGCGCGGTGAGAGGATGATCGGGGGCCACGAGCCACCGGGCCAGGTCGAGCCGATTGGCTCGCCGGCTGGATTCCAGACGCATCGGCGGGAACACCGCCGGCACGGCCGGTTCGACTGGTTCGCCCGGCTTGTCGTATTGCCCGCGCTGCATGACGTGCGCCTGGCGCGGCTCGGCCAGGTCGCGAAAGATAAAGGTCCCGGGCACGGATTCCTCGAGCGACGCCCGCGCCGCTTGAGCGGCATCGTACACCTGCCGGGCGGCGCGCCACGTATCGGTCGTGGGACGTGCGATAAACGCCAGGAAAAACTTGCGAAGCGCCGTGCGCTGTTCGGCCGGCAAATCCGCCTTGGGACCGTCTTTGACCACCTTCTGCAACTCGGCCGGGACGGCCGATGAATCCTGGCCCTGCCGACTCTTCCACCAGGCGGTCAGCGACGCGCGAGGGTCCTCGGCCGGTGCCAGTTCACCGTGTGCGATAAGGCCATCCCAGTACGCCACGCCCCCAAACTGCGCCAGCGCCGCGCCCCGCACCGGGTCGCCCCCCTCGAGCTTCAGCTGGTCGGCCGTGACGCGCAGCCTTTCCCAACGTCCCGGCGTGGGCAAGTCGCCGATCCGCAGCCGCTCGGGAGTACCGATCTCGCCGCTGCCCAGCTTTTCGGCATCGCCCCATAAAGCCCGGCGCGTCCCCTTGCTCGTCACGAACTCCATCATCACCGCTTGCGACGGCTCCAGCGGGTCCAGCCGCAGCCAGACCGTCCAGCTGCCATTTGCGGGCACCGTCAGCGGCATGGTGGCGTTCTCGAAGCGGTCCTGGTACATCGACGCATTCGCCTGCCGCAGTACTCGTTGTCCCAGCGGACCGCCGACCTCGGCCGCGGCAACCCAGCTCGACGCGTTCCGCGACGTATTCGTCACTCGCGCTCCCAGCGGAAACGCTTCGTCGAGCCACACGTCCTCCATGGCCTGTGGAGAAGCCGCCGGCGACAATTCGGCCGGGTCCGACCAGGACAGTTCGCCGGCCACGTCCAGCAGCCGCTGTCGAGCCGCTGCTTCTTCCCCGCGCAGACGCGCGAGGTCGACTTCCTGCTGCGGGCTCGGCAACAACAGAAACGGATCCGTATTACGGATATTCTTGTCCATCGCCGGATCGGCGGAACTGTAGAAGAATGCGTACAGCGAGTAAAACTCGCGCATCGTGAGCGGATCGTACTTGTGGTCGTGGCACACGGCACAGCCGGCCGTCAGCCCGAGCCACGCCTGGGCCATCGTGCTCGCCCGGTCCACCGCATATCGGTAAAGGAACTCGGCCTCGATCGATCCGCCCTCACTGGTCGAGACGTTACACCGATTGAATCCCGTGGCGATCAACTGATCGATTGTCGGATGGGGTAACAGATCGCCCGCCAATTGTTCGACTGTGAATTCGTCGAACGGCTGATTCCGATTGAACGACTGAATCACCCAGTCACGATACGCCCACATCTGGCGCTCATTATCGAGGTGAAGGCCATGCGTGTCGGCGTACCGGGCTACGTCGAGCCAATGGCGAGCCATTTCTTCGCCGAACCGCGGCGAGTCGAGGTACTGCTGCACCATCGTGTCGTAGGCACGCGGCGAGCGGTCCGCCAGAAAGCGGTCCACTTCGGCCACCGTGGGAGGCAATCCCGTGAGCGCCAGCGCGACGCGGCGAATCAACGTTGACCGGTCTGCCTCGGGGCGCATGGTCAGCCCCTCGGACTGTAAACGGGCAATCAGGAACGAATCAATCGGCGTTCGCACCGCCGCCGCATCGCGAACCGTCGGCACCGCGGACGCCGAGGGTGGCACAAAGGCCCAATGTTGCTCGTACCGCGCGCCCTCCGCGATCCAGCGACGAATCGTCTCCTGCTGAGCCGGCGTCAACTTCTTGTGCGAATCCGCCGGGGGCATCCGCAGATCCGGGTCGGCGCTCAGAATCCGTACCATCACCTGGCTCGCATCCGGCTTTCCCGGAACGATGGGCAGCTCTCCCGACTCCGCGGCCACCAGCGCCTGGTCGCGCACGTCCAGCCGCAATCCCGCCTGCCGCTTGTTCTGGTCCGGACCGTGACAGGCAAAACAATTGTCCGACAGAATCGGCAACACGTCGCGGCTGAATTTCACCTCTTGCGCCCCCGCTACTTGCATCGACAGCCCAAGGGCCGCGACCAGCAGGGCCTGCGCGAAGCCGGACAGGGAGCAGATAGGGACCGTGTCACTCGCTCTCATGCTCGCTCAATCTCCCTCAGATTCCTCTGCTTCCATGCCTTCGTCTGTGGCCCGGCACCTTGCCGCGCGCCCGTGTTCCATCCCCACATAGTGCAATCACCGGTGCCGTACCGCAAGTGCAGGCCTCGATGGTGGCGGACATTCGGCAGGCATCCTATCTTAGCGGCAGGCGCGGACGGAGTTCCCTCGAGCCTCACCTTCGCGAATCCGGAGACATCCCGAAAATGAATACAACGTGCTGGCGCTGGGTCGGTCGGACCAGTCTGCTGATGACGACCTGGCTGGCGGTGGGTACCGCGAGTGACGCGGCGGAATTCGACGTGGTCATTCGCAACGGCCGGGTGGTGGATGGTACGGGGAATCCGTGGTATCTGGCGGACGTAGCGGTACGTGGCGATCGCATTGCCGCCATCGGCACCATCCCCGCGGGCGCCGGCAAGCGGGAGATCGACGCGAGCGGTCGGATTGTCGCGCCCGGCTTTATTGACATGCACTCCCATTCGGATTGGCTGCTACTCGAGGATGGGCGTGCGGAAAGCAAGATCCGCCAGGGCGTCACGACCGAGGTGCTGGGCGAAGGCGACTCGGCCGGACCCAACCAGGGCCGACAGGGAGGCCGCACGGTCCAGGTGCGCGGACGAGCAACTCCCGTCGTGCGTCTGCGGGACTACTTCCAGGCATTGGACGACAGCGGGATCGCTGTGAATGTGGCGTCCTACGTAGGGCTCAATAACCTGTGGCGGGCGGTCATGGGTCAGTCGTTCGAGCGCCCAACCGCCCAGCAACTGGCCCAGATGAAGCAGTTCCTGTCCGAAGCCATGGCCGACGGCGCGCGAGGGCTCTCATCGCAGCTGATGATGCCGCCCGGATCGCTGGCGACGACCGACGAACTGGTGGAACTCTGCCGCGATGTCGTCCGACCGGCGGGCGGCATCTTCTCGTGCCACATCCGCAATGAAGGGACCGGTGTCTTCGAATCCGTGCGAGAAGTCATCGAGATCGGCGAACGGGCCGGCGTGCCGGTCGACAACATCCACTTGAAGATCGCCGACCAGCAGTATTGGGGTCGGATGAACGAAATCGTGGCGATGATCGCCGAGGCGCGTCGCCGGGGCGTGGACATTCAGGCGAACGTTTATCCCTACACACGTGGCAATAACAACCTGTCGAGTATCATTCCGCCGTGGGCACACGAAGGCGGAACAGCCCGCATGCTCGAGCGGCTGAAAGACCCCGGCGATCGGGAAAAGATCAAACGCGATATCCGCCAGGGGGTGCCCGGCTGGTACAACCATTACACGGCCGTCGGCGGCGATTGGAGCCGGATGTTGATCAGCGCCAGCAACCCGCTGGCCGGGCTGACGATGGACCGCGTCCTGGCCCTGCGCTCGGCAAACCGGGATCCCCAACCCGAACCCCTCGACGTGCTGCTCGACCTGTTGCTCGAGCACGACGGCTCGATCAGCACCGTGTACGCGCATCACACTGAGGACGACATGGTACTGGCCCTCTCCCAACCCTGGTGTTCGATCGGATCGGACGGCTCGGCGTATGCCGTGGAAGGAAATCTGCGGCGAGGCCACCCGCATCCGCGAAACTTCGGTACGTTCCCGCGCGTACTGGGCGTCTACGTCCGGGAGCGCGGGATCCTCTCCCTGGAGGATGCCATCCGCAAAATGACGTCGCTGAACGCGAACCGCATCGGGTTGACGGACCGTGGGGTGCTGCGCCCCGGCCTGTTCGCCGACATCACCGTCTTCGATCCCGGCCAGGTGGTGGACCATTCGACCTACACCGAGCCGTTTCAGTACTCGGAGGGAATCACGTGGGTGCTGGTCAATGGCCAGGTGGTACTGGACCAGGGCCAGCACACGGGCGCCTTGCCGGGCCGAGCTTTGCGCAAGGCGCCGGCGGTTCCTGCCGCGGGCCAGTCCGTGTTGGCCCCGGGATCGCGGCCCCAGCAGTTGCTCGAACGCGGCGCAGGCGAGGGACCGGCCTGGCATCCGGATCTCGGGCTGCTCACGAGCGGGGACGGGCACATCATGCGGCGAACGCACCACGGGGAAGCGTCGATCTTTCTGGCCGACGCGGGTTCCAACGGCCTGTTGTTTGACAGCCGCGGACGCCTGGTCATCTGCGAACCCGTTCGCCGCCGCGTATCGCGGCGCGAGCTCGATGGCTCGCTGACAGTGCTGGCCGACAACTATCAGGGAAAGCGGTTTAATCAGCCGAATGACGTCACGATCGATTCGCAGGGACGGATCTATTTCAGCGATCCGCGTTACGGCGACCGGGCGGGCATGGAACTGGTGGACGACCAGGGCCAGACGGTCGAGGGCGTCTACCGCATCGATCCGGACGGCCAAGTCAGCCGGATCATCGCACACGAAGTCGACCGCCCGAACGGGTTGCTTGTGACTCCCGACGATCGCTACCTGTATGTCGCGGACAATAACAACGACACCGTGGGCGGTGCACGGAAGTTATGGCGGTTCGACCTGCGGCCGAACGGGACCGTCGACGCCGCCTCGCGGCGTCTGATTCATGACTGGAAGGAAACGCGGGGCCCCGATGGGATAAAAATCGACTCGCAGGGCCGCCTCTTTGTCGCCGCGGGACTCAACCGGCCTAATCCGCCGTTTGAAGTTCAATCGCAGCCCACGGCTGGAATCTACGTCTTTGCCCCGGCAGGCGACCTGCTGGAGTTCATCCCGATCCCGCGCGACGAGTGCACCAATTGCGCCTTCGGCGGCGACGACCTCCAGACCTTGTTCGTTACGGCGGGCGGCACGCTGTGGAGCTTTCGCGTCCGCGAGCCCGGACGTGTACTGTACGAGACGACCAGGCAATGAGGGCAACATGCGAAGGCGACGTTTGGGAGTTCAACGACTTCTTTGACAAATGCTGGCTGCACCGCCCGCTCGTAGACAATTCTCATAAGACTCATGGACTTGGCAGCTGGAGCCCTACTCCTCGCCGACAAAGAACCGGCCGCGGCTACCAGCAGGAGACGTAGTCCTGCAGCGAAAGCCGCCAACCTGAAACCGTTGATAATAAGTGCTTTTTTTGAGTTGCGTTCCCTTTCGGGCCTATCCCCCCGCCTGGAAACGCAGAGGTCGCGGAAATGCGCGGAGGAGCGCAGAGCCTCTCTTTCCTTCTGCGTCATCAGCGACCTCTGCGTTTAGCTTC
>JBFWYF010000281.1:0-8413 GCA_050186685.1 Pirellulaceae bacterium | reverse complement strand
CCCGGGCGGAACTGGCGGCTCTCCCCCCCGCGTCCCCCACGGCGGCGGCCCATTCCACCTCACCGCCGGGACCCGCGGCCACGCCAACGGCCACAGCAAATGGCGGATCGGCGGCCGCCGACAAGGGCCAACCTGATTCGCCGGACAAGGCCCGCCAGAAATGGCAGGACCAGATTCAGGGCCTGGAGAAAAAGCTGGCCGCCGCGGAGCTGGAAATCCCGACGACCCTGGTGATGGAGGAAATGGCGAATCCGCGTCCGACGTTCATTCTGATCCGCGGAGCCTACGATAAGCCTGGCCAGCCCGTAACGGCCGATACACCGGCCGTGCTGCCTCCGCTCGCAGCCGACCAACCGCGCAACCGTTTGGGCCTCGCGCGCTGGCTAGTCGACGCTCGCAATCCGCTGCCCGCGCGCGTGACGGTGAATCGGCTCTGGCAACACGTGTTCGGCGCGGGGCTCGTCGTGACGAGCGAAGACTTCGGATCGCAGGGGGCGCGGCCCAGCCACCCCGAATTGCTGGACTGGCTGGCTGGCGAGTTCGTCCGCAGCGGCTGGGATGTCAAGCAGTTACTGAAAGCGATGGTGACGAGCGCGACCTACCGGCAACAGTCGCGGGTGCGGGAAAGTCTACGGGAGCGTGATCCGGAGAACCGGTTGCTCGCCCGCAGTCCTCGATTTCGGCTGCAGGCCGAGCTCGTGCGGGACCAGGCGCTGGCCGCCAGCGGGCTGCTGACCCCGCATATTGGCGGCCCTTCCGTGAAGCCGTATCATCCGCCCGGGTTGTACGAGCAAGTCACGGCCGGCAGCGGCAACAACGTGTATGTGCCGGATCGCGGAGACGGGTTGCGCCGGCGCAGCCTGTATACCTACTGGAAGCGTTCCGTGCCGCATCCGGCGATGCTGGTGTTCGATGTCCCGTTCCGTGAGACGTGCACGCTGAGGCGGGCGCGGACCAATACTCCGCTGCAGGCACTCAACCTGATGAACGATCCGACTTATGTCGAAGCGGCGCGCTTCCTGGCCCAGCGGATGTGTCAAGAGGGCGGTGATCGCGCCGAATCGCGGCTGGTGTACGGCTTTCGCCTGCTGCTCGCGCGCCGGCCCCACGCGGACGAACTCTCGGTACTCCAACAGGGTCTGGAACGTGCCCGCCGGGATTTCCAACAGGATCCGGATGCTGTGCGGGAGCTCCTGGCCGTGGGAGCTGCCGGCTACGATACGCGACTTGATGCCACGGAACTGGCCGCCTACACATCGGTGGCCTGCACTCTGCTCAACCTCGATGAAGCGATGAACAGGCCATGACACGCATGCCCTCTCCGGGCCCCTGTGCGGGGCAATTGCATCGCCGTCATTTTCTGGCGCAGGGCACGTCGTGCGTCGGCACGGCGGCGCTGGCTTCCTTGCTCGGGCCGTCGTCGCAGGCCTCGACGCCCGCGGCCCATCTGGCTCCGAAGGCTCGGCGGGTGATCTGGCTGACCCAGGCCGGCGCCCCCTCGCAGCTGGAGCTGTTCGATTACAAGCCCGGGCTTGCTGACCGTTTCGATCAGGATTTACCCGAGTCGGTCCGTAACGGACAACGGCTCACCGGCATGACTGCGGGCCAGAAGCGTTTTCCCATCGCGCCCTCCGTGTTTTCGTTCCAGCAGCAGGGCGCGTCGGGCCTGTGGCTGAGTGAGCTGTTGCCGCACACGGCCCGGTGGGCGGACGAGATGTGTGTGATCCGGTCGCTCCACACGGAAGCGATCAACCACGACCCTGCCATGACGCTTCTCCAGACCGGGCACCAGATTGGAGGCCGTCCGTCGTTCGGTGCCTGGGTGTCGTACGGGCTGGGTTCCGAGAACGAAGACCTGCCGGCCTTCGTCGCGCTGATTTCGCGGCCGAGCGGTCCGACAAACGCTCAACCCCTGCATGAACGCATGTGGGGTTCCGGTTTCCTGCCCTCGCGTTATCAAGGCGTCCGTTTCGGATCGGGGAAAGATCCCGTCCTCTTCCTGTCGAACCCGCCGGGGATCACGACGGAGCGCCGCCGCGCCATGCTCGACGATGTCGCCGCGCTGAATCGGATGCAGCTCGCCCTCGTGCAGGATCCCGAAATCCAAGCCCGCATCCATCAGTACGAGATGGCGTTTCGCATGCAGGCCGCAGTCCCCGAACTGGCGGATCTCTCCCGCGAGCCTGCCAGCCTGTTCGACCGTTATGGACCGGAGTCCCGGAAGCCGGGTACCTACGCCGCCAATTGTATCCTGGCCCGCCGACTGGCCGAGCGCGGAGTGCGGTTTATTCAGCTGTATCACCGCGGCTGGGACCAGCACGGCAAGCTGCCCGAGGGAATTCGTAGCCAATGTTATGACACGGACCAGCCGACTGCCGCTCTGCTGGCCGACCTCAAGGACCGGGGAATGCTCGACGACACCCTCGTCATCTGGGGCGGCGAATTCGGACGAACGGTCTATTCCCAGGGAGAGCTGAAACGCGACAACTACGGGCGCGATCATCATCCGCGCTGTTACAGTATCTGGCTGGCCGGAGCCGGCATCCGCGGGGGGCACGTGCACGGCGAGACCGACGACTTCAGTTACAACATCGTCCGCGACCCCGTCCATATTCATGACCTGAATGCCACGGCTTTGCACCTGCTTGGCATCGACCATACCCGACTGACGTACCGGTTCCAGGGACGCGACTACCGACTGACCGATATCCACGGTCGAGTGGTTCGCGAGATCCTCGTTTAACTTCCGCACCACGCCACTTGGAGGTTCGCGACCGATGCGCACCAACTTCTCGCCTCGCGAAAGAAGGACCTGTCGGACGGTTGAGAACGTGAACGCGGATGAGTCGTCCGCGGACCCGATCTGGCGAATGTTCCTGCGACAGGCCGCCCTCGCCATCGGCCTGGCGATGTTCGGGGCAGCACCGGTCGTCGCCGCACCGGAACCCCTCGAGCGTCCCAATATCCTGTTCATCCTGACCGACGACCAGGGATGGTCCTCCCTGGGCTGCTATGGGAACCGTATCGTTCCGACTCGCTACCTCGACCAACTGGCCGCTGCGGGAGTCCAGTTCACCGCCGCGTATGCTATGCCACAATGCACGCCTACCCGGGCGGCGCTGATGACCGGTCAACATACGGCGCGCACCCGGATGTGGCATGTTCTGACGAAGCCGTGGTACGGCTACCCGTGGGCTCCGGTCCAGGAACCCCCGTATCGCGAGGGCTTACCGCGCACCTGGCACACGCTACCCAAGGGGTTGCGCGCGGCCGGGTATGCGACAGGCATGGCCGGTAAATGGCACCTCACGGCCAACGAGGACGGGGACTATACGGCCCTGCGTCCCGCAGCCGCCGATGCGTATGGCTTCGACTACGTAGCCCCGCGCGGGCCGGGCGACATCAACTCGGGAGACAAGTGGGTCGACCACCTGACGGACGAGGCGATCTCGTTCATCCGGAACCACCGGGATCGTCGCTGGTTCTTCTATCTCGCCCACCACACCTTACACGGCGAGGTGAGCGCACCGGAGGAACTCGTGGCCAAACACCGCAAGCAGGGCGCACCCGAACAGGGCCTGAACAACGCCACGTACCTCGCGGCGATCGAACACCTTGACCGTTCCGTCGGCCGACTCCTCGCGGCGCTCGACGACCTCGGCCTCAGGAAACGGACGCTCGTCGTATTCATGTCCGATAACGGCGGCGTCTCGCATAGCTACGATCCCCGGCCGTTCACCGACGGACCGGGTGTCGAGACTCAGTTGACAGTCGCCAAGCGCGAGTTCAGCAACGCGCCGTTACGCGGCCCAAAAGGTTCACCGTACGAAGGAGGAATCCGCGTACCGTGCGTCGTGCGGTGGCCCGACGTCATATCGCCGGCGCAAGTCATCAACACGCCGATTCATGTCGTCGACTGGTTACCTACACTCTGGGCCGCCGCCCAGGTCGATTCTCCGTCCGATCTCCAGCAGGACGGCGTCAGCCTGCTGCCGCTGCTGCGGGGTGGCACGCTTCCCGAGCGGTCGCTGTTCTGGCATGTGCCGCTGTACGATCTGCGTTGGGCAGCTACGCCCTGCGCGGTTGTGCGCCGCGGCGATTGGAAACTCATCGAGTACTTCGGCGATCGCTACGACGCCCACGACCGGTACACACCAGGCCACCACGTCGAACTGTATCACCTGGGCCGCGATCCCGGTGAAGCCACGGACGTGGCCGCCGGCGAGCCGGAGCGCACGCGGTCGTTGCTGGCGGAACTGCACGCTTTCCTGCGCGACTGCCAGGCCGAGGTGCCGGGCCCGAACCCACACTATGACGCCGCTCGACCATTCAAGGAAACGAGCGATAAGCCGGCCTTTCTCCGGCAGCCTCCCCCCTGACGCAGCGTACCACCAGGCAACGGATCGGCAGGGGCTTCCAAACATTGCATTCGCACAGCGCGACGCTACACTATCGGCACCGATATGTGGATGAACACATCTAGATACGCTGTTCTCCGCATCGCGGCCCTGTGTGCGGACGGAACTCTTTGATCGAAACGAGCTGCGGTAGCTGTGCGCGAGCCGCCACCCGGCACGCGATCCCGCCCGTCGCGGGACCCGTGAGTCACCGTCCGGATGCTTCGTTGTTGTTTCACCCTGCTCGACCGAGGAGTTACCACCATGAAGAAGTTGCTGATTGTGGGCATGGCCATGCTGGCGCTGGCCGTCATCACCCTGGACGTGACAGCGCAGATAAAGAAGGGTAAGACCCGCGCGGCGCTGACAAAGCAGATTATGAGCGGGCTCGTCCAACCGCACTGCGCGGCGTTAGGCAAAGCCACGAAGGAAGCGCCCGCGGACGACAAGGCCTGGGAGACGCTGGCCGCGAACGCCGCTCTGTTGAACGAAGCCAGCTACCTGTTGATGGACGACGGCCGGTGCCCGGATGGCGCCTGGGCAGCCGCAGCCAAACAGCTGCGTGAAGGCAGCGCTGCCGTGCTCGCCAAGGTCGAAGCGAAAGATGCTCAAGGACTCGCCGCCGAGTTCAAGAACCTCACGCAGTCCTGCGGCGGCTGCCACAAGGCACACAAGAAATAGAGAAAAGACTTTGTGGCGGCGAACGTTTTACGATTCACCGCCGCAGCGCAAGGCCGGCAGCCACTCTCGGCGCCTCGGTGCAATCCTTCGAGGCGCGGGCGATGGCTGCCGGCAGCACTGCCGCTTTACGTATCGAGCCCCGGTAGCGGTCCCGTGCTGTCCCCGAGCTTCGAGATCTCGGCACCACTGGCCTGACACATCGAGACAAACAAGTTGTTCAGCGGAGTGTCGTCGGGATAATGGCGCAGGCGATTGGTCCGGATCTTCCCGCCGCCACGGCCCGCCAGCACGATCGGCAGATCGTGATGCGTATGACGGTTGCCGTCGGCAATCGCGCTGCCATACAAGATCAGGCAGTTGTCCAACAGCGTCTCTTCTCCTTCACGCACCGCCTTCAGCTTGTCCAGGAAATAGGCGAACTGCGATACCAGGAAGGTATCGATCTTGGTGATGTCCTCCATTTTTTCCGGATCGTTGCGGTGGTGGGACAAGCTGTGATGCCCACCTGACACGCCAATCATCGGGTAACTTCGATTGCTGCCCGCGTTCGCCAGCATCAGCGTGCTGACGCGTGTCGTGTCGGTCTGGTAGGCCAGCACCAGGATGTCGTACATCAGGCGGATGTGTTCCTCCAGGTCCTCCGGAATGCCGGCGGGAACGGGATAATCCGGCACGTCGGCCTGGCGAGCCGTCGTACGCTCGATTCGCTGCTCCAGTTCCCGTACGCTGTTGAAGTACTCGTCGAGCTTGCGCTGGTCTTTCAGCCCCAACCGTTTACGCAGCAGGGCGGCGTCTTCGGCCACTACGTCCAGAATGCTGCGTCGGTAGAAGTCGCGTTCGGCCTGCGCCTCGGAAACGTCCGCGGATCCAAACAGCCGCTCGAAGGCCAGCTTCGGATTGATCTCCTTGGCCATCGGCGTCGTCTCGGTCTTCCAGGAGATGTTGGCCGAGTAGGCACAGCTGTATCCCGAATCGCAATTGCCGCTGTTGCGTCCGCGCTCGATTCCCAACTCGATGGACGGCAATCGAGTCGTGCGGCCGATGATCTTGGCAGCGGCCTGGTCGACAGAAACACCAACCTTGATGTCGGCCCCGGCCGTCTTAACCACATGGGCGCCGGTGAGGAACGAGCCGGCGTTACGGGCGTGGTCCCCCGCCCCGTCGCCGTTGGCTCGGCCCCAGCGCTGCGTCAAACCCGTGAATACCGTGATCTGTTCCTTGTGTGGTGCCAATGGTTGCAGAGTACGGGAAAGCTGCCAGTCGACACCGTCACCCTCCGGTTTCCAGTTGGGCATGATGGCGCCGTTGGGAAAGAAAATGAACGCCAGGCGGACCGGAGCCACCGCTTGGGGCGCCGCCGTCAACTGCATGGCTTCGAGCAGAGGCAGCGCCATGACGGTTCCCAGGCCTTCGAGAAACGTGCGACGGGAAAGCGAACGGTAGCGGCTCATGGCGGGTATCCTCCATTGAGTGGGCCAGGTTGAAGTCGAAGCCTCGAATGCCGGCGCCGACCCTCGTCAGTGTGCGGCACGGGTCATGAGAAATGGCTTGCTGTGGACGATGCCGCGTACGAGCACCGTGAATCGGTAGTCATGATCCCGCAGCTGATCGACCACCGAGTCGACCGTACACGAATCCGGAATCTGCAGACCGCGACCGAGCGCATAGGTCAGCATCTTGCGGGTCAACAACTCGACAAAATCGTCCTTACGAGCCTTGAGGATCTGGACCAGCTCGGTCGGTCCTCGGAATGACTCGCCCGTTGGCAGTGTTCCGCCGGCGTCGACCGGTTGTCCCTCCGACTGCGTGCGCCAGCGGCCGATCGGATCGAAGTTCTCGAAACCAAAGCCGATGGGATCGAGCGTATCGTGGCACGCCGCACAGCTCGGCGATTCGCGATGGATCTTCAGCTGATCGCGCAGCGACGTGGCGCCCGACTTCCTCGCACCTTCTTCGAGCGACGGCACGTTGGCCGGCGGATCCGGCAGTTGCGCCCCGAGGATGTTGTCGAGAATCCAGGCTCCACGCCGGACCAGCGACGTGCGGTCCGGATTGGACGTGATCGTCAGGATGCTGCCGTGTGTCAGCACGCCGGCCCGCTGCTCCGCTGGAAGTGCAACGCGCTGCAGCTCGGCGCCACGAACGCCCTCCATTCCATAGTGCCGCGCGAGTTGTTCGTTGACGAACGTGAAATCCGCGTCGAGGAAATCCAGCAGGCTGCGGTCCTCCCGAAAAACGGCCCGCACAAACGCCTTCGTTTCGGCCACCATATCGTGCCGCAGTTCCGGCGTGAACTCGGGAAACAGCCTGGCGTCCGGGGCTGCCTCCACCATATTGCTGAGCGTCAGCCATTGGCTGGCAAAGTTGTCGACCAGCGCATCGGCCCGCGGGTCCTGCAGCATGCGCGTGACTTGAGCGTCGAGCACCTCCGGACGCCGCAACTGGTTTTCACTCGCCAGGCGCAACAGTTCGTCGTCCGGCATCGTGCTCCACAGGAAGTACGACAACCGGCTGGCCAGCTCGAACGGACCGATCGGCCGCGAACCGGTGTGTTGCTCCGTGCTTTCCCCGCGAATCGCATCCCCGGCATCGGCCGGCTCCTCGACGCGGAACAAGAAGTGCGGCGATACGAGGATCGCCTGCAACGCGACCTGCACACCCCGCTCGAACGTGTCGCCCCGCTGCACGGCCAGCTCCACAAGCCGCACCAGGCGTTCGGTCTCCAGCGGGTCCACGGGACGGCGGAATGCGCGAGGCAGCAGGCGATCAAGGATCGCGCGTGCAGCCCCCCCGACCGGCTGCTCGGCCGATGGTCGAGTGAAGATGATCCGCCGATGACTCTCCGGCAGCTCGTCATCCGCCGCCCGGGCCGCCCGGTCGCCGGCTTGAATTGCCGCCTGGGCGATCCGTTCCGCCGCGTCGACATACTTTTCCATCAGCAGCGGCGGCAACGAGAGCACATCGGCGATATTGCTGAACCCGTAGCCCACATCGTCCGAAGGAAAATCGGCCGTCGGATCGACGTCCACGCCCAGCAGATCGCGGACCGTGTTGCGGTACTCGGTTCGGTTCAAGCGGTGGATCGTCACCTGCCCCGGATCGTCCACCACCCTGCAATCCACGTGGTACAGCTTCAGGTCCAGCCACTCCATCAAGGCTTCCCGTTGGGCTCGCGTCGGACGTGTGTCGTAGTCCTTCGGCGGCATGGCATCAATCGCCAGCAGCCGGAGAGCCTTTTCCCACGTGACGCGTTGCTCCAGCACCTGCTCCGCCGACTGCAGTTCATGGAGCAACACGTCGCCGTCCGGACTATCGGCGCTGTGACACTCGACACA
>JBFWYF010000280.1:0-8420 GCA_050186685.1 Pirellulaceae bacterium | reverse complement strand
CCGACTCGCGCGACGTGCGGATCTATTGCATGTATGGCAATGTCCGGCAACTCGGGGAACGGCCGATGCTGGAAGTCGTTAATTCGGATCAAATTCTCGTCACTCAGTTGAAAGCTTTCGCTCCGAGCCGCTTTCCACACTTGATCGAGACGCGTGGCGCAGACCAGTCGGTCGTTCCATCCACGGCGGCCTGCGCGCTTTTCTTGCGCGGGCTGTAGGGGGCGCGGAACTCGTGTAGCGGAACTCATGTAGCGGAACTCGCAAGAGTTCCGACTCCGCGTTCTCCCCACCTCGGAAGTCTGGCGACTTCCGCTACGGGCGGGTTGGCTCTCCGCTGACGTGCGTCGGAAGTCTGGCGACTTCCGCTACTTGCTAGCGCGTCATATCGGGCCCGACGTCGCGGAACAACTCGACCCATGAGAGCCAGATACTCTGAGCGATGGTGATCTTCGATTGCTCCTTCAATTCCCGGAGTTGCTCGGGGGTCTCATCCGGCCAATGGCCAATCCAACCCTGGGCCAGCCCCCGGCTTTCCAGCAGGAACTCCCGTTCTTCCGCGGCGCTGCAACTCAAGGGAAACGTCTCGCCGATCACAATCGGCTTGCCGAAGTCAAATTTGCGGAGCAGTTCGATCTCCGCTGTCACGCCCTTGGTTTTTGGATAGAGATGCGGCGATACGAAATCGAGTTGTTCGGCGGCTGCCTTGTAGGCACCGGGAAAGGGGAGCATGCCGAGCGTCGTTAATCGCTTTGGGTCATGCTTCCGGATGGCGGCGACCATGCGCCCCGTCCAATCCCGGAAGATGTCGTCCCCTGTCCGATTCGGCTGGTCGAGCACCAGACGCTGGCAGAACTCAACCTCGCCCATGCGGCCGGTGTACCAGCCATCGGCCTGCTTCGCCGACGCGGCAGGCTCGTTGACCAAATCGTAGCAGAAGACAGCAGGGCTGGCCTTGCATGTCTCGGCGATGGTAGACCAGAAAAACTCCTGTACCTGCCACCGGCGGGAGTTATCCAGCGCGTCATACCACTCCATGCGATCCTTGATTTGGTAACAAGCCAGGCCGGTGATGTGAAGGTAGATGCCGGACTCCTCGGCAATGGCGAGCAGTTGGCGGAGTCGCTCGAGGGCCTGCGGGTTGGCTCGATCGGGGCCCAGCAGCAAGGCGGGCATTTCCGGGTGTACGCGCGCCACCGTCGTGCCGGCGGCCTTCATGTCCGCGAAGTCGCGTCGGACACGGTCGGGATCCTGGGCGAGGCGCCCCAGGAGGTCAACCGAACCGTAGTTATGTCCCCAAGGCACGAAGCGCTCCCCCGATGGAACGAGCACAAAGTGCTTCTGGTCGGGGGCGATCCGCACCGCATCCATTCCCAGGGTGTGGCGACCCGCGAGAAGGGCCACGACGAGAACAAGGCGGTAACCAAGCTCGGACGGTCGAGGGGGCGAGACCATATCAACATCTCCGGGCTGCTGAACGGGCACGGCAACGTGGAAGATTGTATCGTCTGCGAGGTCCGCAGTGTGACACGACGCTCCGCCGTCGCGGTCTATTCGAAAGCACGACGGCGGAGCGTCGTGCCACACGGGCCCGTTTGGGCTAGAATGGCCGCACGGGCCCGTAGCTCAGCGGTTAGAGCAGGGGACTCATAATCCCTTGGTCGGGGGTTCGAATCCCTCCGGGCCTATTGTCGGCGCTGCCCTCGGAAGGTGGCGCTCGAAGTACCCTCCTCGGATCGGAGTCTTCCGTTTTTTCGGATGCTGGCGATACGGAGATTTGTACCAGCAAAGGTTGGCCGCGAGCGGACCGTCGATCTAGAAAACTCGCCTGCAGATCGCTGGATTCAGGGCGGTCTTTGGGATACGATCAGGTTGCGAGTTGCGACCGGGCGGCGCGGCGCATGTCTTCGGCCTGATTCAATCGGGCGTTTTGAACGGTCCATGGCCGGCATTGTTGCCGGGTCGGGGCCGAACCGTGGTGGGGCGCCGATCGCGCTAACCCGATCACTCGCAGTGGTGTCAGGATTACCCTCCCTGGTTCGCCCACGTCCTGTCGTACCCGGAGGCAAGGCAATTTGGAACATAACGGATCAGGAGTTTATGGCCCGGTACGACCAATTTCGACGACAAAACAGGACTTCATCACAGCGCATCTCCCGCTCCCGGCGCGGTCTTCGATTCGAGGTTCTCGAATGCCGGTCGCTCCTCACGGCAAGTCCCCTCACGCTGTGCAACGAACCGGCTCCTCTCGAAGAAACCAATCTGCAAGCGCCGCATGTCCTCTGGGCGCCCGATACGCCGCAAGCAGTCGTGGATGCGTGGGAATCGCAATTCGAGGCACTCGGCGCGGACATCAATACAATTGACGGGTCGCGCTGGACCCAGACCGCTACCAATGGTGGCGGGCTCGGCCAAGGGCACCCTTCGACCATCACCTGGAGTGTTGTTCCGGACACCACTCCCATTAGCGGGTTCGCTAATGAGCCGGCCGCGAACAGCAATCTCCGCGCACGACTGAATCAGCTGTACGGCTCCAGCAGCGTGTGGTTGCCATTGCTTCAGCAGGTGTTTGACCGCTGGGAAGCCGTTTCCGGCATCGATTTCGTCTACGAACCCAACGACGACGGAGCGTCGTTCAGCGTGTTTAATGGCGGTGTACTCGGTGTACGCGGCGACATGCGGCTTGGCGGACACTACATCGATGGGAACAGTGGGATTCTCGCCTACAATTTCTACCCGAATGTCGGGGACATGGTGCTCGATACGGCGGACTCGTTTTACAATACTCTCTCCGGAAATTCCTTGCGCTTACGGAATGTCGTGGCACATGAAGCGGGCCACGGGATTGGTCTCGCCCATTCGCTGCCGGTCAGTGGCACGAAGCTGATGGAGCCCTTTGCCAGCACCAACTTCGATGGCCCTCAGCACGACGACATCCTGCGGGCTAATCGCGGATACGGCGACCCGCTGGAGAGCAATGACACGGTCGGCACGGCACATAATCTCGGCACGTTAGGGACGTCACCCCTGAATCTGACCGGCTTGAGCATCGACGACGACTCCGACGTAGACTTCTTTCGATTTGACCTGAGTGCCTCCTCCAGTCTCACTCTTACGCTGTCACCGACGGGTTCGATCTATACCGTAGGGATTGAGGGAGGTTCCAACGCGAGTTTCGACTCGCGCGCCCAGAGCGACTTGGCCTTTACGGTCTATGCGTCGAACGGAACGACCGTGCAGGCTACCTCGAATACCACAGGCCTCGGTGGGACCGAGTCCCTAACGGGGCTGACGTTGGGTGCGGGGCAGTACTACGTGGGGGTGACGGGGGCGCAGAATGCGGCGCAGCTGTACAGCCTGACACTTGAGGTTACGACGGGCGGCACCGATACGACGCCTCCCACGGTGAGCAGTCGGGTGCCGGATACGGGGGCCACGGTTACTACCACTTCGATCAACATTGACGTGACCTTCTCGGAACCGGTGAGTGGCGTTGACGTTGGGGACTTGGTGTTGACCGGGGCGGGTGCCGCCGGAGCGACGAAAGGCACGCCCAGCAGCGTGGGGGGAAATACGTGGCGTTTCCCGGTCAGTAACCTGACGAACGGCGCCGTGGATGTCGCGCTGGCCCCCGACGCCAACGATATCGAGGATGCTGCGGGGAACGACCTGGCCCCGGTAAGCTGGTCGTTTACTGTCAATCTGCCGGTCAACCAGCAGCCTCCGGTTCTCGCACCGATTGGAGATCAGACGATCCCGTCGAGCACCCAGAATGGGGTGGTGCAGCTGTCGGCCACGGATCCCAACAACGATCCGTTGACGTTTTCGGCGACCGCCCAGAGCATCGAGTATCACCTCGATCAGACGCTGGGCCTGGGCTCGAGCGGTGGCAACGAGTACCTCAACTACGCGGGGCGGAACGAGAAGTGGCTGACGGGCTCCGGGGGACTGTGGTATTACATCACTCCCGACGGCCAGTTGTACCGTTGGCTGGGAAGTTCGAACTACAGCAGCGATCCCGTGGTGGCACAGCTGAGTACCGCTGCCTACGCCAACACGGCGTTGCTCCACAACGCCCAGCCCAACAATGCGCCTGCTGGAGTCAGCGTGAACGGGAGTGTGCTGACCATCGATCCCCAGGATGCTTTCACGGGTCGTTTTGTCGTCACGGTCACAGTGAGCGATGGCGCTGGCGGGACCGATTCGGAAACCTTTATCGTGACGGTCCAAGCCGCTGGCACCGATACGACGCCTCCCACGGTGAGCAGTCGGGTGCCGGATACGGGGGCCACGGTTACTACCACTTCGATCAACATTGACGTGACCTTCTCGGAACCGGTGAGTGGCGTTGACGTTGGGGACTTGGTGTTGACCGGGGCGGGTGCCGCCGGAGCGACGAAAGGCACGCCCAGCAGCGTGGGGGGAAATACGTGGCGTTTCCCGGTCAGTAACCTGACGAACGGCGCCGTGGATGTCGCGCTGGCCCCCGACGCCAACGATATCGAGGATGCTGCGGGGAACGACCTGGCCCCGGTAAGCTGGTCGTTTACTGTCAATCTGCCGGTCAACCAGCAGCCTCCGGTTCTCGCACCGATTGGAGATCAGACGATCCCGTCGAGCACCCAGAATGGGGTGGTGCAGCTGTCGGCCACGGATCCCAACAACGATCCGTTGACGTTTTCGGCGACCGCCCAGAGCATCGAGTATCACCTCGATCAGACGCTGGGCCTGGGCTCGAGCGGTGGCAACGAGTACCTCAACTACGCGGGGCGGAACGAGAAGTGGCTGACGGGCTCCGGGGGACTGTGGTATTACATCACTCCCGACGGCCAGTTGTACCGTTGGCTGGGAAGTTCGAACTACAGCAGCGATCCCGTGGTGGCACAGCTGAGTACCGCTGCCTACGCCAACACGGCGTTGCTCCACAACGCCCAGCCCAACAATGCGCCTGCTGGAGTCAGCGTGAACGGGAGTGTGCTGACCATCGATCCCCAGGATGCTTTCACGGGTCGTTTTGTCGTCACGGTCACAGTGAGCGATGGCGCTGGCGGGACCGATTCGGAAACCTTTATCGTGACCGTGCTGTAGCGCTTGACGGAGAGATATGCCTCGAGCCGGCCGTAGCGTCATGGGGCGGCATCAGCTACCAGTCAGCGGCAGGGGGGGTTGCGCAGGTCGTCCGGCAAGCGCAAACCCTCTGCCAGCTGAGCCGGTTTATGCGTTCTAACTCCTGTCAGGGCAAGTCCTCCAGAAGTAGCGTGCCTTGCCGACCGTTTCGGGGCTTCTTCTCACCATTTCTTGGTTGACCTGGGTGCGGGGCTCGGTAAGGATAGAACCCTGCGCTATACGAATGGTTCGAACCAGGCCGAGCCTGTCCCGCGTGGAGGATGTTAATGACAACGATAACGGACGCGTTAGCAGCCGGCTGGGAACAGGAGCAATCGGGCGAGTGGGGCAAAGCCGAGGCAATCTATCGGCGAGTGATTGCGGATGATGCGCGGTGTATCGATGGCTGGTTTCGGCTGGGCCTGACCTGTATCGCACAGCAGCGGTTTCCAGAGGCGGTTCGGTGCCTGCGGCAGGCCGTGGAATTGAAGCCCGATTTTGCGGAGGCCTGGAGCAACCTGGGAGTGGGGCTTGCCTCGCAGTGCTTGAGGGGGGACGCGGAAGCAGCCTTTCGCCGCGCGGTCGCATTGGAGCCGAATCGAGCGGAGTTGCAGCGCAACCTGGGCAACGTCCTGCGGGAGCTTGGTCGTTTTGACGAGGCGGCGAGCTGTTTTCGAGCGTCGCTGGAATTGGACGCGGCAAGTGCCACCGCCTACTACGGGTTGGCGCTCGTGTCGTTTGCTCAGGAGCGGTTGGACGAAGCTATCGAGAATATTCTGAGTGCCCTCGCCCAGGAGCCGCAGCATCCCCAGGCGCTGTCCATGCTGAGCTATCTGACGGCCGAGTTGGAGACGGCGATGAACGCCGCCAAAACGGCGGAAAACACCGACCGCAGCGCGTCGTTGCTGGCGGACCTGCAAAACGGCTATGGCGTTCTGTTGGCCGGAGGAAACCGGCTGGTCGAGGCGGTTCAGGCTTTCCGCAAGGCCTTGACGGCGTATCCCGAGTCGGAGGAGGGACATGCCAATTTGTGCAACGCGCTGATTGAGCTGGGGCGAGACGAAGAAGCGCGACACGCCCTGCAGACGGCGATTCGGCTGCATCCCTGGAATGCGGGTAACCATCTCAATCTGGGGTACCTTCATGCCCGTGCGGGGCGGTTGGACGAGGCGGTGCGTTGCTATCGTCGGGCGTTGCGATGTAAACCTGACTATGTCGAGGCACACAACAACCTGGGAATCGTCTACGACCGCCAGCGGCGTTTTGAAGAGGCGATTGAGTGTTTTCGCAATGCAATCCGCATCAATCCCAACTATGAGGGGGCACATTACAATCTCGGCCTGATGTACTTGCGGCAGGGAGACTGGGAGCAGGGATGGCCGGAATACGAGTGGCGATTGCGGTTTAAGGATCGTGCGGCCAGGAGCCTGTCACACCCGCAATGGGACGGATCGCCCCTGAAAGGGAAGACCATCCTGCTGCGCACCGAGCAGGGGCTGGGGGATACGATTCAATTCGTACGTTATGCCGTGGAGGTCAAGAACCGTGGCGGACACGTAATTGTCGAATGTCCCGCCACACTGATCCCGTTGCTGTCGACGTGCCGAGGCATTGATCAGTTTATTGCGACGGGAGCCGAGCGGCCCGACTTTGATGTGCACGCCATGATGATGAGTCTGCCGGCCATCTTGAAAACATCCCTGTCTACCGTACCGTGTGACGTGCCGTATTTGGCGGCGGAACCCGAGCGGATGCGAATTTGGGAGCAGGAACTGGCGAAGGACGGGAACGGTTTCCGGGTGGGCATCGCATGGCGCGGGAGTCCTACGTTTAAGCGTGACCGGCAACGGTCGATTCCGTTGAGCGCGTTCGAACCGATCGCGCGCCTCGAGGGTGTCCAGCTCTATAGCCTTCAGAAGGGGTGTGTCGAAGCAGAGTTGGCCGCCGTGTGTGACGATTTTCGCGTGGTCGACCTTGGGACCTGTCTGGACAACCAATGTGGCGCCTTTCTCGACACGGCGGCCGTCATGATGCATCTGGACTTGATTGTCTCCATCGACTCGGCGCCGGCGCATCTCGCGGGCGCACTTGGCGTTCCCGTGTGGGTGGCCCTGCCGTATGCGGCGGACTGGCGCTGGTTGGCGGACTGTGATGAAAGCCCGTGGTATCCTTCGATGCGGCTGTTCAGGCAGTCCGAACCCGGTAAATGGGGGGATGTATTTGAGAGGATGGCGGCGGAGCTAGCATGGCGCCGGAGTCGTGCCGACGAGCGGGCAGTTCAGGGCACGTGCGAGACATCGGGGAGTGACTAGTCCTGGCTGCCCGGGTAGAGCGGTGCGCACCGGGGCGGGAGGAGTTGTGGCCGTGGGAGAGGCGATAGAGACCGCGCCGGCATGGTGGATCGCTGGCCGTGACCTTGAGCATCGGGGTGACTGGTCCGCAGCTGAGTCGACTTATCGTCAGATGGTGCTAAGCCATGCGGCGTGTGCCGAGGCTTGGATGCGGATCGGCATCGTGTGTCTGAAACAGCAGAAGGCCAACGAGGCGGCGGAGGCGCTGGCCCGTGCCGTGGAGATTACACCGGGTGAGCCGGACGCCTGGAGCTATTATGGGGTCGCTTTGTCGCAGTGCGGCGACAGCGCGGCAGCGGAGACGGCATTCCGGACAGCGGTGAATCTGTCGCCGGATCGTCCCGATCTCCTGGGTAATCTCGGCAACGCGCTGCGTGCTCTAGGACGTCACGGCGAGGCGGCGATTTGTCTGCGGAGAGCTCTAAAGCTACATCCCACCAGTTCCGCCGCTCTGCACAACCTCGCGCTCGTGCTGCGGGAGCAGGGCGAAGTCTTGGAGGCCGTCAGCGTTCTCCAGCGACTGCTTCGGGTGCAGCCGCAACACCTGCAGGCACTGATGAGTTTGGGGGAGATCCAGCTCCAGCTGGGGAATGCCCAGGCGGCGCTGGATGGCTTTCAGAGGGCGCTGGAGCTGACGCCTGGATTTCTCAAGGCCCGCATCGGGGTTGGCGTCGCGCAGGCCAAGCTGGGAATGCTCGCCGATGCGATCGCGACCTACCGATCAGCCCTGTTGCTCGATCCATCCTGTGCCGAAGCGCACTCAAACCTGGGGATGGCGCTGACGGCCATTGGAAACGACGAGCAGGGGCTGGTAAGTCTGAGGACCGCGTTGCACTACTGTCCGGGGCATCTGCCTACGCTGCAGACGCTGGGTCAGGTGTACCTGCGATTGGGGCGTCTGTCGGAAGCGGAGGCATGCTTCCTGGCCATTCTGGAGCGACAGCCCAAGGATTTAGCTGCCAGAAC
>JBFWYF010000279.1:0-8420 GCA_050186685.1 Pirellulaceae bacterium | reverse complement strand
GGACCTCTTCGATCGTCCGGTCGTCGGCGATATATATGCACCGATCGCCACAGGCGATACCCTGCGAAATAAAGGGCACGGCGGCGGCCATCTGGTCGTGGAGGTTGTCGTAAATCATGCACAGGTGATCGCCGTGCCTGAGTTCCGCTAACCGTACCTCCAGATCGGGCTTGCCTCTGACAGTCGCCTCCAGCCCCGCGCAGCGGCCCGACGTAGCGTTTCTCATAACCGGTCGATTGTATCGGCCGCCGTCTCCCACCCGAGAACAATCTGCGCCGAACTGTGGCGAACCACGTTCTCATACCCAGCCTCGTCTAGTCCAGCGCCGGTGCGACGCGTCCGCGTTACAAAGCCCGTGGTTTCCCGCCTTCCGAGGCATGATGAACTAGTGGCCAACGCACGAATCTCTATCATCGAGCTAAGCAACCTGCGCAGGGCCCTCACCCTGGCCCCCCTGGCCCTCTCCCGGAGTACCGGGAGGGGGGACTTGGGGAGCCGGTCTGCGGTTAGCCATGTTGGGTTTGCGGACAGTGCTGAGGAAGGCTCGGGAGGCAATGCCGTCCTCCGCGGCCCATTTGTCGACGTGTAGAGACGCGGACCGGTCATCACAGGACGTACCAATGACCGAACAGAACCATCCGATACCGACCGACACGACGGACGCGGCGCTACCGAGCCTAGGCGTCGGCCCCAGCCCGCGCGCCGAATCCCTCTACCGACTCGCAGCGGAGCACCTCCCCGTCGCCATGGTCATGGTTGACGAGCGCGGAGAAATCCAGCTGGTCAATACTCACGCCGAGAAGCTGTTCGGCTACGACCGCGACGAGCTGGTCGGCCACCGCATCGGACTCCTCGTGCCGGCCGCCGTCCAGGCGTCGCGTTCTCCGTTTCGGCCCGGTTACCTGGCGGAACCGGACTTGCGCCGCAGTTGGACCGAACGGGAACTGCACGGACGCCGACAGGACGGAACCGAGTTTCCCGTCGAGATGGTATGGAACACGTTCGAGACGGCCGATGGGCGATTCGTTCAGGTTGCGATCGTGGATATGACGGGACGCCAGCGGGCGGAGGAGCGATTCCGGCGGGCCGTGGAATCGGCACCGAATGCCATGATCATGATCGACCAGGCAGGCCGCATGGTGCTGGTGAACAACCAGGCGGAGCAGCTGTTTGGCTACACCCGCGCCGAGCTACTGGGGCAGCTGGTCGAGCTGCTCGTCCCGCCGCGGTTTCGCGACCGGCACCCGGAGTACCGGGAGTCGTTCTTCACTCAACCCGCCGTGCGCGCCATGGGCGCGGGCCGTGATCTGTTCGGCCAGCACAAGGACGGCAGCGAGATTCCGATCGAAATCGGACTCAATCCAATTCAGACGGACGAGGGCATGTTCGTGCTGAGCGCCATCGTCGATATCCGCGAGCGAGTCCGGCTGGCCGAGCGGGCGCGGCAGTTCAACGAAGAGCTCGAACGGCGGGTCGCGCAGCGCACGATGCAGCTCGAAGCGGCCAATCGCGAACTGGAGGCCTTTTCCTATTCGGTCTCGCACGATTTGCGGGCGCCGCTGCGCGCCATCGACGGCTTCTCGCGGATACTGATCAGCGAGTACGGCACAACTTTGCCACCCGAGGCTCGCGAGTATCTTGAGGACATCCGGGCGAACACGCAGCAGATGGGACGGCTGGTCGACGACTTGCTCGCCTTCTCGCGTCTGAACCGTCATCCCATCAAGCGGCAACGCGTGGAACCGGCGTCGCTGATCCGCCAGTGCCTCGACGAACTCCGCCCGCAGCGGGACGGCAGACGCGTCGAGGTGCGGACCGGCGAACTGCCAGCGTGCTGGGCCGACGTCATGCTGCTGAAGCAAGTGTGGCTCAACCTGCTGTCCAATGCACTGAAGTACACGGGCCGGCGCGACGTCGCGTTCATCGAGCTGGCCAGCCTGCTCGATCCAAACTTCCCGTCGCCGGTGTACTACGTCAAGGACAATGGTGTGGGATTCGACATGCGGTATGCCGATAAGCTGTTCGGCGTCTTCCAGCGTCTGCATCGCGTCGAGGACTACGAGGGGACCGGCGTCGGGCTCGCGATTGTCCATCGCATCGTGACGCGCCATGGTGGGCGAGTCTGGGCCGAGGCAGCCCCGAATCAGGGCGCGACCTTCTATTTCACCTTGCCGAAGCCAGAGGACACCGATGGTTGAAAACTGCGTCGAAATCCTGCTCGTCGAGGACAATCCCAACGACGTCAAACTGGCATTGCACGCCTTCAAGTCGAACCACCTGGCCAACCGGGTCCATGTCGTGCGCGATGGAGTGGAGGCCCTCGAGTTCCTGTTCGGAGGCGAGGGTCAACCGGTCCGAACCGCCGCGGAGTTGCCACGCGTCATCCTGTTGGACCTGAAACTACCGCTGGTCGATGGCCACGAAGTCCTGCGGCGCATCAAGGCCGACCTTCGCACGCGGAAGATCCCGGTCGTCGTCATGACCGCGTCCAAGGAGGAGCGCGACATGGTCGAGACTTACGAACTGGGCGTTAACAGTTACATCGTCAAACCCGTCGACTTCGACCAGTTCACCGAAGCGATGCGCCATCTCGGCCATTACTGGCTGCTCCTGAACCAGGTCCCCGCCATGCCGAAGCCCGCTGGTGCGCCGGTCGGTCCGGCAGCCAGCTTCGTGGCCCGGTGAGTCGTAACACCGTTGCCGAGTGGAATCCTGACCTTATGCCGCAACCCATTCGCGTCCTGCTGCTGGAAGACAATCCGTCGGATGCTCGCCTGGTCGCCCGCGAGCTGCACAGCGCGGGCTTCGAGGCGGCATTCGAGCGTGTCGATTCGGAACAGGCGTTTGTCCAGGAGCTCGGCAAACACTGGGATCTGATCCTGGCCGACTATAGTTTGCCGCAGTTTGACGCGCCTCGCGCTCTGCAGCACCTGCGCGACCGGCATCTCGACATCCCGTTCATTATCGTGTCAGGCACGATCGACGAAGAAGTCGCTGTCGCCGCACTAAAAGGGGGTGCAGTGGACTTTGTACTGAAAGACCGCCTGGGTCGGCTGGGGCAGGCGGTCGCTCAAGCGCTCGAACAACGGCGACTCCGCGAGGCGCAACGCCGCGCCGAAGAGTCGCTGTACGAACGGACGCAGCTGATCATGTTGACGGCCGACGTCGGCGTCGCGCTGAACCGTACCGACTCGCTGCGCGACATGCTGCAGAACTGTGCCCAGTCGGTCGTCGACAATCTGGACGCCGCGCTGGTACGCATCTGGACGATGAACCACGAGCGCGACGAGCTCGAAATGCAGGCCAGCGCAGGCCTCTACACCCACGTGAACGGCCAGCATGGAAGGATCCGCGTTGGCCAATTCAAGGTCGGAAGCATTGCCCGGGATCGCCGGACGCATTTGTCGAACGACATTGCGAACGATCCGCTCATCTCCGATCCGGCGTGGGCGGCCCGGGAGCGAATGCAGGCCTTCGCGGGTTATCCGCTGATCGTCGCCGACCGGGTCGCCGGCGTGTTCGTCATGTTTGCCCGCCGTCAGGTCAGCCCATCGGTCCTGGACGCGCTGGCCGCCATCGCCAACCAGATCGCGGCCGGCATCGAACGCAAACGCGTCGAGGAACGGCTGCAATTCACGCAGTTCACGATCGACCGCCTCGCGACGCCGGTGTTCTGGGCAGACGCCGGTGGCAATTTTTTTCATGTCAACGATGCGGCCTGCCAGCTGACGGGTTACGAGCGCGAATCGCTCGTCAAAATGTCCGTGTGGCACATCAATCCCGAAATCCCTCCGGAGCGATGGAATACGGTATGGAGCGATCTGCGCTCTCGCGGCAAACTCGCCACGGAATCGTTACTGCGTTGCCAGGACGGTACGGAAATCCCGATCGGCGTGAGCAGCTCGCTGCTGCGCAACGAAGACCAGGAATTCAGCTGCACTTTTATTCAGGACCTCCGCGACCTGCACGACGCCCGCGAGCGCGAACGGCGGCTGGCCGCCGAGCGCGATACCCTATTGCGCCGCCTGCAGTTGCAGATTGCCCGCATGCCGCTCGCCTACGTGTTGTTCGATGATCAGTTCCGGATCATCGACTGGAACCCAGCGGCGGAAAAAATCTACGGCTACCGCAAGGACGAAGTCTTGGGTATGGCTCCTCCCTTCGAGAAAATCCTGCCAGCCACCGGCCGCGCGAATGTCGACAAGCTGCTCGCTCGACTCCGCAGTGGCGACATGGGCGCCCACATGGTCAACGAAAACGTGACTCGTGAAGGGCGATCCATTGTGTGCGAGTGGATGAACACACCGCTGGAAAACGACGATGGTCAGTTCGCGGGAGCATTATGCCTGGTCCAGGACGTTACCGAGCGTATGCGGCTCGAAGAACAGTTCCGCCAGGCGCAGAAAATGGAAGCCGTCGGAAAACTCGCCGGCGGCGTCGCTCACGATTTCAATAACCTGCTGACCGTGATCCTGGGCTATAGCGACATCCTGATGGAGAGCCTGCGCGAAGGCGATCCCTTGCGGGAACTGGTCGAACAGGTGCACAAGGCCGGCAGTCGCGCGGCAGGACTGACGCGCCAGCTGCTCGCATTCAGCCGCAAACAGATGCTCGTGCCGATCGTGCTCGACCTGAACTCGCTGATCAGCGACATGGAGAAGATGCTGAGCCGGCTGATCGGCGAAGATATCGAATTGCGAATCGAACCGGATCCGCAGCTGTGGCCGGTACGTGTCGATCCAGGCCAGATGGAACAGGTCATCATGAACCTGGTCGTCAATTCGCGCGATGCCATGCCGCAAGGCGGGCGGCTCACCATCCGTACCGGCAACGCCGTCTGGAACCAGTCCGAGACCCAGGACAAAACGCAGATGCACCCAGGTGAGTACGCGGTGATCACTGTGGCCGACAGCGGCTGCGGTATGGATCGCTCGACCCAGTCGCGCATCTTCGAGCCGTTCTTCAGCACGAAGGGCGAGCAAGGGACAGGACTTGGGCTGGCCACGGTTTATGGCATCATCCGCCAGAGTGGCGGGCATATCGCCGTCGACAGTGAACCCGGACAAGGTACAACGTTTTCCCTCTATCTACCCCGCGAGCGGGAGCCCAGCAGCAGCCTATCGGGCCGGACCGACCATCGCTCGCGGCTCGACGGCAAGGAAACGGTGCTGCTCGTCGAAGATGAGGATGGCGTGCGCAAACTGGCTCGCGCGACGCTGCAACGCCACGGCTACAAGGTGCTCGAGGCGCGGCACGGCGGCGAGGCGCTGCTGATCTGCGAGCAGTTCGACGGACACATTCACCTGGTCGCCACCGACATCGTCATGCCTCATATGAGCGGCCAGCAGCTCGCCGAGCGCCTGCTGAAACTGCGCCCCAACTTGCGCGTTCTGTTCCTCTCCGGCTACATGGACGACACCGTCGTCCGCCACGGCATGCTGAGCCAGGACACGCCGTTCTTACAGAAGCCCTACACGCCCGATATCCTCGCCGCCAAAGTCCGGGAAACGCTGGATGGCGGGAGACTGTGGTAGGGAAGCGTCACTAACCACTCGCCGCCTCCCTCCTCTCGGCCTCGCCCACGGCGAACACGGACGAGCCCCACGGCAGGCTTCCGCCGCGGGCGAGCCACGCATTCTCCTGGCGCAACAGGCCGTAGAGCAGCGAGTTGACCCTCGGATGGACGGGCGACAGGTCGGACTGGATGGGGCCATCGGACGGGCGGACCGACCGCGTCGCCCAGCGCATCGCCACGAACGCCGGAAATACAGGCCACAGCCGGTAACTAAGCCGCACCGGCTCCAGCCCCAGTTCCGTCAGGAATTCTCGCACCTGGGCGCGGGTGAACCGGTACCGGGTCGACACGGCCACATCGTGGCGGCTGTACAGCCACTGGTAGGCGGGCAGGTTCAAGATCAACAGTCCGCCAGGGCGCAGCTGGCTGGTAAGCACCCGCATCCCCTCAGCAGCGGGTGCGAGGCCCGTGATCTGCAAGACGTCGAGGCTCAAGATCACGTCGTACTCGCGGCCGAGCGGAATTGGCGGCGCTGCGGTCACGTCGCCCACCTGCAGCTCCGCCCGAGGGACTTTGCGCCGAGCGTATTCAAGGGCTCGTTGCGAGACGTCAAAACCCGCCAGGCGGGCCCCCGGCAGTCGCTCGGCGCAAAGCCGCAGGTTTTCACCCGTCCCGCAGCCCGCGTCCAGTACGCTCAGCTCACGCTCGACACGTGCCGCGTGCTGCATTAACACCCGCCCGACGAGATCCCTCAAACCGAGGTACCACCAATGTGTCGCCTCCAGCGCATCCATGCGAGCGTACTCGGCGTCCGACATCTCTCCGTTCTGGCGAGCGGCTCCGGCAGAGGCCGTTCCGATGGTATGGGGCGAACTTGTCATGCGGACTATGCGAGCGTGAGGACGACGCCGTTTTTCGGACAGGGGCTAATTCCCATAGCAACTCTGGCCTTTGTGTCACGAAGACAGCCTGGGGGGCGAGTCGCTCGCTGTGTCTGTCCTACTCCGACCCGGAACTTGATTCGGGCCCGTGGCCTGTTTTGCGGCGCACCGAGCTTAGAAAAGAGGGGGCGATAGGGCGGACGTGGAACGACTCAGAAATCATGGGACCGAGGCGGGCCACGAGCTGAGTAAGCCGGTGTTAACAGTGACAGTATCCCTTTTTCCGAGGTGTCAGGCTAGACGATGATTCGCACAGGTTTCGACGGCAAGCGTCATGGTTTTCGGTTCGCCAACGGCACGTTTGATTTTACCGTGGCAGGATTCTCGTGCAGTGTACTTTGCGGCGGTATGTCGTACGCGGCTTTGGACTACTATTACAACCAGTTGGACATCCCCGATGCCTCGGTGGCCCCGGCGAGCGGCACGCCGTTGTTCAACTACCTGTATGACCGGCAAAAGGAAGCCCATATCAGCACGCTGCCGGGTCCGTGGGTGTCGAATCTGTTTAACCGGCCGTCAGGTGGAGCCGCGGATCCTTGCACGCAGCACACGCTGGACGTCATGATTCCGGAGCTGGCCCGGCGGTTGAGGCATGGCCCGGTGGTCCTGTTCCTGATCCGCGAGGATTTCGGCAAAGCCCACCACGTCGTGGCGAGCGGCATGGACCTGGAACCGCTGCAGCGAGTCTATCTTTACGACCCGAATTATCCGTACAACCCGTCGTCGCCGGACAACGACGTCAGCATCTGGTATTCGCCGTCGCTGAAGACATTCTATCCGTCGAAAGGGAGTGCTCGTTGGCGCGGATTCTATATCGATGACGGATACCGATTAAAAACACCGCCTGTCCAGACGGGCATTGGCAACTGGCGTCTGTGTGCTAAGTGTTACTGCTTGTACAACGACACGATAACGAAGGGAGCTTGCCCTGCGGGGGGTGCCCACCAGACGTTTACGAAGACCGAGTACCTGGTGCCTGCCAAATCCGGCAGGGGCCAGGGCGGCTGGCACAGCTGCGCGAAATGCAATTCGATGTACTTCGATGGCGGCGGGTTGAGCTGTGTGAAGGGAGGGATGCACGACAGCGCCGGGTACGAGTATTTCATCCCCACGAAAGGCGGCAGCGGTCAGACGAATTGGCGGTGCTGCATCTTCTGCAGTTGCCTGTTCCATCAACCGCCCGGTAAGCATGGCGGCGTCTGTCCCGCAGGTGGCGAACACGACAAGGCGCAGAGCCAACTCTATTCGGTACCCATCAAGGCATAGGCGGAGGTACGCCGGGATCGTGCTCCGCAGCAGGCGTCAGGCGGACAATGACATCGCCGACATTGTCCCCTAGCTCGTGCCACGCGTCCTGGCACCGCAGGTAGAGGTGGCCTGAGGACGTTGCGGTAAAACTACCGGCGGCACCCAAGGGGAAAGGAGCGCTGAGCTGGAAATCATGGAGGATGGCTCCCACGAGCCTTCCCGCTCCACCCGACTGGCCGTCGGCTGACGTGCGTGGGGCTGCGGAGTGGGTCGCCCAGTTGCCGTCCGCTCGGTAGGCGAATCGTTCTCCCACCGCCACGATCAGGCCGGACGGCTGCCATCCCCGTTTCGCGTGGATCCGCCCCCCCGCGCCTGGCGCGGAATCCAGGGTCTTGAACCGTTTCTTCCAGTCCCACGCGCACAAGTCGGCTCGGAAGCCGACCTCCACATGCCGAAGGAAGAATCCGTACTCGAACATCAATTCCGACTGCATGGCCGCAAAATGATCGTCGAAGGTCGACTGTTGTCGCGTGAGATAGTCCTCACCCAGCGTGCGGAATCGCTTGGCAAAATTGTCGTTGTGGGTCAGCAGATGGCACAGTGCCCAACTGTAGACGTACTCGTCACGAATGCTGCGAATGTTCTTTTCGTCGTCCGCATTCCAGTCTTTCAGCGGGTTTGTCCCTCGCGATGAGGTTCGGGGCCACATCGCGCCC
>JBFWYF010000278.1:0-8423 GCA_050186685.1 Pirellulaceae bacterium | reverse complement strand
TTACGTCCCAGAAGATCGTGCAGGATTGTTTCGTGCGACCGTACTGTCTCCAGGTTGGCAAACAGTCTCTGCCCCGCTTGAAATACCGCGGCTTCCGCCCGCTGGCGCCCGGCGCGGTCGGTGGCCAACTGCACGGCCCGCTGGACATATTCCTCAGGCGACGCCGCCACACTGCCTTCCCATTGCATCGTTCGATAGCAGCCCAGTGTGTAGCGACCGCGATGGTGCTCGCTGGGGAGCACCACGACGGGCTTCCCCAGCGAGAGGGCATCGTAGGTGCTATTCACGCCGCCGAAATAGAGTGGGTCAAGCAGGACATCGGCCAACTGCAACAGCCCGAGATACTCCGCTCGTCCAAGCCTCGCAATCAAATGGACGCGGTCCACAACGTCCGGCATGGTTCGCCTCAACCGGTTCATCAGACATCGGTTGATGTGCTCATGCTTATCGCCCGTCAGGACCACCACGCCGGCAGGATCTGCGCGCAGGATGCGTCCTAGCAACTGGTCGAAGTCGACGTGAATCTTGCCCACTTGCTGGGCGCAGACGTACCAGTGCGCCTGTGGTGGCAGAGCATAGCTGTCGCGCGACGGTATCTTTGCCAGCTGTGATCGGTCGCGGTAAGTAAGCAGCGTGTCGGCCAGTACCAGTTCCTCGGTGTAATGTCCCGCCGCCGCCGTCGACTCGACGGGTCGGCTCGACACGTAGTAGTCCACGTTGGGAATGCCCGACGTGACCTGGATGCCCCACGAGGTGAATTGGATGGGAGCGATCCGGAAGAATGGCAGCAGATAATTCCACGAGTCGGTCCCGATCTCCCAGTAGTAAAGTAGATCGCACTGGGCCTCATCGATCGCCCGGACCGCGCGGTCGAACCGACTGGGCCACGACACCACTTGCACGGGGTGGGTAGCAAACTCGCGTTGGATCGCCAGTCGGCTGCGCTCGGAACAAAAGAGCAGCACCTCGAATCCGCGCAACCGCGTGAGGATGCCCTGCAACGAGCGCAGGAAAATGCCCTCGTGTCCGTCGGTCACCACCACGCCGAGTCGGGGGCGTGCGCGGGGCCCCTGCCAGCTGTCGACCCAGCTGCTCCGGTACGGCGAACCGATCTTCTCCGCGACGATGCGGGCATAGGATTCCTTCAGCGAGCGAAGGCAGCCTCGGTGGTATTGCCAATGGAACGGGGGTGCGCCTACGACATCGGCCAGTTCATGGAACTCCAGTCGGGACGGCTGCTCGGCGGCAGACGTCAGCTTTGTCGAGACCGTTCGCCAGTATTCGTCCATTTCTCCGCGGTCCGCGAACACCATGGGACAAAGCAGCTCGGACTGCAGACGCCACACACCGTGTCCCGGCGAAAGGCGATGCAGGTGCCGGTAACAGGCACTGGCTTCGCTCAGCCGTCCACACTCGTGCAGGGCGGAAGCGAGATGATGGTGGACTTTGAAGTTACTGGGTTGCAGCATGATTGCCCGTCGAAACCAGGCCAGCGCCTCGTTGATTCGCCCCGCACGCCGCAAGGCGACCGCGAAGTTGGACTGGATCTCCGGCGACGTGGGTTGCACTTGTAACGCGCGGCGGTAGCACTCGAGAGCGCGGGAATCGTCGCCCAAGTCGCGGCGCGCATTGCCCAGATTGTTCCAGGCCTCCGCGCTGTCAGGTTGCCGCTGTAATGCAAACTCGTAGTGAGTTATGGCCAATTCCGGGCTGCCTTGCTCGACGAGGGCTACACCTAGATTGATATGGGCCAGGGCAAACTCGGGCGCCGCTTCAATCGCCCGGCGGTACAGCGCGATAGCTTCCGGGATTTGCCGCCGGTCACGCAGCAGGTTTCCCAGGTTATTCCATGCTTCCGGGAATTGAGGGGCACAGGCGAGCGCTCGCCGGTAGTGCTTTTCGGCCTCGTCCCATTCCTCGCGCGCCGCCGCGGCCATGCCCAACCCGTTGTAGGCCTCGGCGCAGGCGGGGTTGATCAGTAGGCAGAGTTGCATGGCGACTTGTGCCGCAGCCCAATCCCTACGGCGCAAGAACTCGGTCCCTACGTGCCAGTAGCCGTGGCCGTCGGCGTGACCAAGTCGTCTGGCTTCACTCGCATGGTGCCCGGCCGCGGGAAACTGGCGGCTCGCAAGAAAGGTCAGTGCCAGGTTGTTGTGGTACTCGCCGTTGGTCGGACAGATCGCGACGGCCTGTTGAATGAGTCGCGCGGCGCGATCGAATTGCAGGGATTGGAACTCGGCGAAGCCATACAAATGGAGCGCTGCTGCATCGCGGGGTCGCAGCGATAGGTATTCGGCGTAAAGCCGCCTGGCTCCGTCGAGATCGCGGGCCCGGTGCAGCTCGCGAGCGCGCTCGAGTAACTCCGCTGGAATGTGTCGCTCCGGCTTCCGCTCTTTCTCGGAGCGTTGTTTGGGCGACGGCGACCTGCGTCTGGACATGGTGGGATCTCCTGTCACCTGGCCTTACGCCACGTGTGTGGTTTGGACGGGGAGTCGTCCCCTACGCGAGTTGTCAAGCGACGAGCTCGCGGAAAAGACGGTCGTGTTCGTGCACGGCCCCGACGTCCTCGAAAAGTTCCGGGCTGGCCTCACGCACGCGGGATTGCCAGGCGTGCCGCCGATGCGGATCCTCGGCCAATGCGCAGGCGAGATCGATGTACTGGTCCGGGGTCGCCGCTAATGGCTCCCGCCATCCCATCCGTTCATAACAGGCCGCCGTATAGCGACCGCGATGAAAGGATGACGGACACGCCACCACAGGCTGGCCAACCGCGAATGCGTCATACGACGAATTGACGCCGCCAAAATGAGGTGGATCGAGAACCACATGGGCAATCGCCAGAAGCCGCAGGTAATCCGGATAGCTCAACCGAGGCAGGCACACGCAGCGGTCACACACGTCCGCCATGGTCTCGGCCATGCGAGCGCGCAACCGCTGCATTGCCAACCCGTATCGGTCCCCCGTGATGATGAGCACGCCTCGCGGATCGCGCCGCAGGAGCGTCGCCAGCCATTTGTCGAAATCGGGATGGAACTTGCCCGGCTGCTGTGCGCACACATACAAGTGCTGATCGGCCGAGCACCCCCAGGATTCCCGCTCTCGCGAAGAGGGTTCGACCGCGGGGCGGGCCTGATAGGTCAACAGCGTTGCCGCCAGCAGGAGCCGCTCGCTGTAATGGTCTGCCGCCTCAGGAGGTTCGACTAGCGCACTCGACAAGTAGTAGTCGACCGTCGGAATCCCGCTGGTGACTTGGATTCCCCAGGAAGTGCACTGGACGGGAGCAAGACGCAGGTGAGGCAGAAAGTAATTCATCGCATCCGTGCCGATCTCCCAATAGTACAAGGCGCGGAATCCAGCATCCCGGATCGTATCCGCGGCCTCGTCCAGCCGCGCTGGAATCGCCAGGAACGGAATCGAGGGCGGAAGTGCTTCGCGCAACTGCGGGACACTGGCTCGCGGACAAACCAGGACCAGTTCGTAGTTGTGGTCCGGCAGCCGCTCGAGCACGCCGCGCATCGATCGCAAGAACAGCCCTTCGTGTCCGGACGTGACGACGACACCCAGCCGAGGTCGACCAGGGCGGCAATGAGTGACTTCGCGAAACTCGAATCCGTCACGGAAAATGGCCGCATAGGCCTCCTTGAGGGGGCGAAGGTCGCCGTCCAGAAATTGCCAGGAGAACGACGGTTCCGTCAGGGCTTCGGCAAGCGACCACCGGCCGCAGTCTTCCCCATCGTGCGCAAGTGCCGACCACTCCTGTAACGCCCGATTCCGCCAGGTGAGGATCTCTTGCCGAGATCGAAAGACCGGGGGGCAGAGCGAGGCAGTCAGCAAGCGCAGGGAACGCCGGCCTGGTTGTAGCGACTGGGCGCGGTGGTAAATCCGTTGGGCCGCCTCGAAGTCACCACAAAGTCGATGGGCGTGGCCAAGTCCGATCAACGGATCGGCATCTGAGGGTCGCAAAGCCGCCGCCTGCGACCAGACCGCCACTGCCTCGTCGGCTTGTTCGCGGTCGATCAGCAGACTGCCCAGGTTCTCGAAGGCAGGCGCAAATCGCCCGTTCAGCCGGATGGCCTGTTCGAGATGCGCTTGCGCGGCCGCTGCCTGGCCGGATTCGCGCAGCACGTTGGCCACGTTGTTGTGCAGCTCCGGAGAGGCCGGCCGCATGTGCAACGCGTGTTGCAGGCACCTCAGGGCACCGGTCAGGTCACCTTGCCGTTGGAGGGCGTTGGCCCAGTTGTTCCACGCCTCGACATAGTCGGGCCTCAAGCGAATGGCCGCTTCGAAGTGTGGAATTGCTCGCTGCGCCTGGTGTTGGCTTAACAGAATGACGCCGAGGTTGTTATGTGCGTCTGCCAGAGCGGGCTGGAGCGCGATCGCTTGCTCATAACATGCCTGGGCGGCGACCAGGTTCCCCGCATCCCGCCAGGCATTCCCCAGGTTATTGCGAGCTTCCGGGAAATCCGCGCGAACGCCGAGCGCCCGTTCGAACAGGGCAATCGCGTCGTTCACGCGCCCCTCGGCTCGTGCCACGATGCCCAGGCAGTTCCAGGCGACAGCATGTTGCGGCATGAACTGGCACACTCGGTCGAAGCAGTCGTGTGCGCGACGCAGCGCGCCGGACGTCAGATGTTGAACGCCATCCCGCATTAGCGATTCGACCGTCGACGCTTCCGTGGCGGGGTTCGCGGCCGACGAATGCGACGCGCGCCGCTTCGGCATCCGTAACCGTCGATCCGGTCGGCGACTCATGACTTTGGACCCCGCGCGACGAGATCTCGAAAGATACGCTCGTGTTCGCTCACGGCCTCGTGATCCTCGAACAGCTGATGACGGTTCTCATGAATGACGGACGAAATCTGGCGGGAAAGCGACCGATCGCGTCCCAGCGAGACGGCGATCTGGACGTAGTTATCCTGGTCCCGCGCAATGCTGTGGGTAACGCCCAGACGTTGCAGGCATCCCGCCGTGTATCGCCCGCGGTGAAACGCGGACGGTAACGTGACGATCGGCTTGTCCAGCGACAATCCGTCGTAGGTTGTCGATACGCCGCCGAAGTGGATCGGGTCCAACATAACGTCTCCGGCCGCCAGAAGACTCGTATAGTCGGGCTGCGACAGTCGCGGCAACAACACCACGCGGGACGCTACATCCGGCATGGTCCGCTGCCACCGCTCGCGCAGTACGCGGGCGCCAAAGCCGTATTTGTCCTCGGTGCCGACGATCTTTCCGCGCGGATCGCGGCGCAGAATCGCGGCCAGGACTTCGTCGAAGTCCGGATGGAACTTGCCCAGATGCTGGGCGCATAGATACAGGTTGTCGTGGGGCGAGAAACCGAACCCTTCGCGGGTCTTGCCCGAACCCTCTGCCGGAATGGGAGTCTGGTAGCTCAGGATCGTCCGTGCTCGAATCAGCGTCTCGGAATAGTGTGAGTCTGCCGCCGGGCCTTCCACCAGCCCGCTCGACAGATAGTAGTCGACCTCCGGTATGCCCGAGGTTACCTGGATGCCCCAACTCGTCACCTGTACGGGAGCCAGCCGGAAGTAGGGAAGGAAGTAGTTGCGAGCATCCGTGCCGATCTCGAAGTAATAGAGTAGATCGAACCGCTGATCCCGAATCGCCGGTAAGACGCGCTGCGCCTGTTCGGGGATGCCCACGATGGGTGTTTCCGACTCGGCGATTGCCTGACGGAACTTGCCCATCACATCGACGGCGCACAGGATGGTGACTTCAAACTCGTCGCGATTCATCCGCCGCAGTGTGTCCCAGATCAGCCGCAAGAAGGCGACTTCGTGACCGGCCGTGACGACACAGCCGATGCGAATCCGACCCTGCGGGCTCCAGGGGCGGAAGGCAGGGCCGCCATACTGAAAAATGGCGGCATACGCTTCCTTGAGCAGCCGAATATCTTCGGCAAAGAACTGCAGGTTGTACGGTGCCTCGTTCGCCACCGTCAGTAGATCGGGCAAGTCGCGATATGTGTAGGTAGCTCTTAACGCGTGCCATTCTCGGAGGGCCGTCGCGTAGTAGCCGGCCATGGCCTCGCGCCGGGCAAAGACAGCCGGACAAAGCGTCGTCAGCCGAAGTTGGGCGAGTGGCATGTCGGGTTTGCGACGGATCACCTCGCGGTAGGCATTGGCCGCCTGTTCTGGCCGTTCCTGTAGCCGATACAGATTTCCCAAGTTGTTATGGGCGGCGACCAGATCCGGGTCGTGCCTCACCGCCGCTGCAAAGGCCGCCTCGGATTCCTCGAGCTGCCCCATGGCGCGATAGGCGCTTCCCAGGTTATTCCACGCTTCCGCATACTCTGGATTGTGCTCGAGGGCTTGCCGAAAGCTCGCGATCGCGTCGGTCAATTGCTCGCGATCGAGAAGCAGGTTGCCGCGGCCAAAGTGAGCTTCAGCGCAACGAGGATCGGCGAGCAAGGCACGCTCCAGGGCCTGCGCCGCTCCCTCGCGATCGTGCTGATCAAACAAGACGTGCCCCAGACTGGCCCACGCAGCGGCGTAATGAGGCCTCGCTTCGACAGCAGCTCGATAGCACTCCGCAGCGGCTGCCAGCCGGCTGTGGGCGCGATACAGGTGGCCGAGATTGACTTGGGCTTCGGGGAAGACCGGCTGGTACTCCAATGCCTGCCGGAAACACCTCTCGGCATCGATGTCCTGACCGAGCCGGTTGAGAGCCAGTCCCAGATTATTGTGTACCACGCTGAAGCCTGGCTGCAGTACGAGGGCTTCGCGCAGCCGGATTACCGCGTCGTGCGCTCTCCCCAGCTTCGTCAGGGCATTCCCAAGATTGTTGAGCACGGCGGCCGAGTTGGGCTTGCGTGCCAACGCCGCCTCATACGCCCGCACTGCACGCTCCAGCTCGCGGCTGGACTCCAGAGCAACTCCGAGATTGTTGTAAGCCTCGGCATAATCCGGTTGCCAACGCACCGCCTGCTCGTAACACGCAATGGCTCCCGCCGTGTCGCCCGTCGCTCGGCGCACAAGTCCCAGGCAGTTGTAGGCCAAAGCATGGGATGGCGAGGCCGCGATGGCACTCTCCAGATAGCCCGCCGCATCGTCGAGCCTCCGTGTCTGCAAGGCCTCAATGCCCAGCTGCACCAGGCATGTCACACGCTCATCGGGATTGGGCGCCGGTGGTGTTGCGAGCCGTGCCTGGGGCACGATCCTCTCCGCCGAACGGGCCGCCGGCTGTCCCCCGGGCCGGGGAAACAGGTCCAGTGGCTTGCGACGTCGATATGAATCAGCCGCTTTCGCCGAACGCCGCGGTTGCTTTGACATGCCCGGCCTCCGTTGCCTGTGACGAGTGCGGCAGCGATGAGTTCTGTCGGGGCCGCGGTCGGCTTCGCCTGAGTCCGTTCAGTCCTGGCGGCCGCAGCCCCGCGCGCACGCACCGGGAAAAGATCCCTTCAGTTATCGGTCATAACTCCCCTCGTCTTCAGCACCTTTGCCATAGGCCCGTCGATTTGCCGGCAGCCGCCACCTGCGATCTGCGGTTGTGGCCGCGTCCCGTTCGTGACTTTCACGGAAACTCGTTTAACCACGAGAGACAGGACGAGGGGCAGGGGCCCGACTCGCCCGGCGGGCCGCGACTAAGCTGGCATAGATAGCTTCCGTTTGCCGCAGCTGGTCCTCGGGATTGAACTTGGCCCGGACCATCCGCTGGCCGGCGAGCCCGCACGCGCGTCGGTATCCCCCGTCCGTCAATAACCGGATCATGGCTGCGGCGAGCTGGGAGGGACTGCCGGGCGGAACGAGCAGGCCGGTCTCGCCGGGCAACACGTTTTCGGGAACGCCCCCCACGTCCGTGGCTACAACGGCTCGAGCTGCGGCCATCGCCTCGAGCACGGTCAGACCCAGTGCTTCCTCGATCGCCGCGGACACGCACAAGTCGATCGCGTGCATCACGGCGGGGATATGGTTGCAGTAGCCAGCCCAGATGATGCGATCGGCGATGCCCAGACGCTGAGCTTCCGCTTTTACTTGCCGCGTATACCGAGGGTGCTTTTCGTTGCCGACCACCACGAGCCGGCTGGCGGGCACCTTTCGCGCAACCTCCGCCCAGGCTTGGATGGCATACCAGTGTCCCTTGCGTGGGATGACGTCGCCGATGATGCCAGCGAGCAGTTCGTCCGGTTCGACCCCCCACTGCCGGCGCAACTCTCCGGCCGTTTCGATGGGGGGGGCCGTGAACTCATGAACATCCAGCAGGTAATGGACGACCTGCATCCGTTTCGCGGGGACCAGATTCCAGTGACGGTGATAGCGATACGTGGCGTCCGAGTTGGCAATCACGTGATCATTCCATCGCCAGTGCGGTTGCCAGTGGCGGGAATGGGCTGTGGCCACACAGGGGGTCCGAGTCCACCAGCGAAGCAGCAGACCGAAAACATGGGCCCGGCTCTGATGGGTATGGAG
>JBFWYF010000277.1:0-8464 GCA_050186685.1 Pirellulaceae bacterium | reverse complement strand
ACTCGCAGCAAAGGGCGCTGATAACGCTGGACGAGCTCCGTAAACTGCTCGCGATCGCCTGCCAGCACGGCGGCGATCAACATGCCATCGGAGGGGGACGAAGCCGTCATACGGTTGGGTTACCTCTTCTCACATCCCCTGTTATAGTCGCCGACCGGCGAAAACAGTCAACCCGTCCGCTCCCGCTCGCCGAAAATGCATCCGGCACCGATCCCTGGAGTTCCCGGAAAGGTCGCGGCTAACCCGCCACCTGCCAGCGCCGCAACCACAGCTCGAACACCATCAGCAGCCAGAGCCGCGGCGCATGGTCGAACTGGTTCTGCGTGTGCTCGCGGACGAGCCGCTCGACCGCCTCCCGGCGGAAGAAGGCCAGGCACCGGGCATCGGGATCCAGCAGGGTGGTCTCGGTGAGCGGCCGCAGCTCGTGCCGGAACCAGTAATCCAGCGGCACGCCGAAGCCCATCTTGCGGCGGCGCCAGATCGTCCCAGGCAAGAGATCGTGGAACGCTCGCCGTAACAAGTACTTGCCGCGCCCCCAACGGAACTTGAGTCGGCTGGGCAGCGACGCCACGAACTCCACCACGTTCACGTCCAGAAAAGGAGCCCGCACCTCGAGCGAATGTGCCATCGACGCCACATCGACCTTGGTCATCAAGTCGCCAGGCAGATAGGTCACGAGATCGGCCAGGGAGGCAGCCGTCACGGCATCTCGGCGCCCGGCCCGCCGCCAGGCCGCCGCCAGGAAGTCGTACGGATCGCTATCCGGCAACTGCGCCAGAAACTCGTCCGAGTACAGCGTCGCACGCCTCCGTTCGTTGAAAATGACCAGCCAGTCCAGGTAACGCCGCTGCGGTGGCGCCGACAGGTTCTCGCTCAATCGCTTGATCCGTCGCACCAACGACTTCTGACGAGCCCCTCCGGGCAGGCGCTGCCAGATCCTCCAGGCAGCCAGGTTGCGCAGCGGTTCGATCCGGTCCAGCCCCTGTGTCAGCCACAGCGCCAGATACCGCTCATACCCACAGAACAGCTCGTCCCCGCCGTCCCCGGACAACGCGACCGTCACATGGCGGCGGGTCAGCTCGGACAAATACCACGTCGGGATCGCCGAACTGTCCGCAAACGGTTCGTCATAGTGCCAGACGAGCCGCGGCAGAATGCTGGCGGCATCCGGCGTGACTTCCATCTCATGGTGGTCCGTCTGCCAGCGACGAGCGACCTGCCGGGCATACTGCGTCTCGTTGTACTCCGCGACCGGGAATCCGATCGAGAAGGTCTGCACCGGCCGCGCCGAGTTCTTTTGCATCAACGCCACGATCAGCGACGAATCGACGCCCCCGGACAGAAAGGCGCCCAGCGGGACATCGCTGCGCATCCGCATCGTAACGGCCGACTCGAGGACCGCACGCAACCGCTCGGCCGCTTCACCCTCGGTGATCTCCTGCTCGTGCGAGAAATCGGGGCACCAGTACGGCGCGACCTCCAGCCGGCCGTCTTGCCAGACGGCGTAGTGGCCCGGCGGCAGCTTGCGTATCGCACGGTAGATCGTGCGGGGATGAGGAACGTACTGGTAAGTCAGGAACTCGTCGATCGCACCCGGGTCCAGGTCGCGCGGCAGTCCGGGGATTTCCAGCAGGCTCTTTAATTCGCTCGCAAAAGTCAGCCGCCCCGGTTCCTCGCAGTAAGCCAACGGTTTCTTGCCCAACCGATCGCGCGCCAGGACCAACCGACGCTGCCGGGCATCCCAGATGGCGAGGGCAAACATGCCGTTCAAGTGGGCAAAACACCCCAGCCCCTCGTCCTCGTACAGGTGGACGATGGTTTCGGTATCGGAATGTGTCCGAAATCGATGGCCCGTGGCCTCGAGCCGACGCCGTAGCGTCTCGAAGTTGTAGATTTCACCGTTAAACACCAGCCAGATGTTTTCTTCTTCGTTCGCCATGGGCTGGTGACCGCAGACCAGATCAATAATCGACAGCCTGCGGAATCCCAGAGCCACACCGGGCAACGATTCGTACGGCGGCCGAAGCTGGATTTCCGAGCGATAGGTCCCGGCATCGTCCGGCCCGCGGTGGCGCAAAACGTCGGTCATGCGAGTCAGCAGCCCCAGGTCGATCGATTTCTCCTGTGCCGTCCAGACTCCCCCGCTGATGCCACACATGGCTGATCAGTCCTCGCGACGGTGCTGCGACCCGCGCGGCGGTTCGCCCAGCAGCTCGTCATACAAGTGTGCGTGGCGGTCCACCATCTGCTGCACGGTGAATTCGGTCAGCATGCGCGTGCGCCCCGCCGCGCCGAAGCGTCCGGCCAATTCGCGATCTTCCAGCAGCTGCTGCGTCTTGCGGGCGAACTGGCCGGCATCTCCTACCGGCACCAGGAAGCCCGTCGTCCCGGATATCACAAGGTCCCGGTTACCCGCAATGTCGGTTGCCACCACGGGGATCCCGGCGAGCATGGCTTCCATCAGCGAATTGGACTGCCCCTCGTAGCCGCTGCCCAGCCAGAAGCAATCGAAATGCGGCAGCAACCGTGCGACGTCACCGCGCTCTCCGAGAAAATGCACGCGGTCGTCCACTCGCACATCGTGGGTGAACGTTTCCAGCGATGCCCGGCGCGGCCCATCCCCGATGATCAGGAAGTGAGTGTCATCGCGAGCGGCCTTGAGCAACTCCGCGGCCCAGATGAGGTCCTTATAGCGTTTCTGCGGCCATAAGCGGCCGACGGCACCGATCAACCGGACCTCGAGGGGAAGTCCAAGCTCCCGGAGCAATTCCTCCCGCGTCGTGGCAACGCCTGACGCGTGCGGCGGTTCGATGCCGTTGGGGATCACCACGAACTTCTGCTCGGGCAGGCCCCGACCGACATAGAAGTCCCGCACCCCGGTGCTGTTCGTCACGATGCGGTCCGTACGCCGGGCCAGGAACCGATCGATGGCCAGCTCGTGCGCCATTTTCCATGGATCGACACAACGTTCCCCCGCGACGATCCGACGCACTCCGGCCGATCGAGCGGCGGCGCGGCCGTAACAGTTGGCGGCAAAGATCCACGTGTGCACCAGATCGGGACGAATCTGGGTGATATGGCGGCGCAGACGCCAGAACGCGGCCGGATCGACCTTCCAGCTTTTCCCGATCACGGTGACCGGGATCTCCTGGTCCTCGAGCACTTCGCGGTACGGCCCGTCCGCAGTTAACGCGCAGACATGCACGTCGAAACGGTCCCGCGGCAATCCGGTGGCCAGCAACATCAACTGCTTTTCAGCGCCCCCTCGGACCAGCGTCGGAATGATCTGCAGGATTCGGTACGGCATGAAGTCGGCGGCCAGATGAGCAAGCAACGTGGAGCATTTCGCAGCGCAGGCATCCAGCCGGACGGCAGCGATCGGCGAGCGTGCATTGCATATCCTGGTACGCCTCACCCCCCGCCGCAACCCCTCATGCTAATTCGTTGAACAGTGCCAGATGGGCCCGTGCCATCGCCTGCACCGGGAACTGGTCGATGACCGTCTGCCGAGCCGCGACGCCCATCCGCGCCGTCCGCGTCGGCTCGTCCCACAGAGCGGTCAAGGCCTCCGTCCAAGCGGGCACGTGCTGGGGCGGTACGAGTAGACCCGTCTGCTGGTCTCGCACGAATCGCTCGGCCACGGAGGAATAAGCCGCCACGATCGGCAGGCCCGCCGCCATGGCGTCCAGCAACGTCGTGGCCGGGCATGCCGGCAGCGGCGACACACAGGCATCGGCAGCGAGCCACACGTCGCTCAGCGTCTCGAACGATCCCGGCATCAGCACCTGCCCGTGCAAGTCGAGAGCGGCGATGTGATCGTAAAGCGCCGAACGCGCGGGGCCATCGCCGACGAGCCACAATCGGGCGCTGGGCCAGCGCAGCGCCACGTTGCGCCAAGCCGTCACGAGATTCGACAAAGCCACCAGATCCGACAGTCGCCCGGCGAAGACCGTCACCGGAGCGTACTCGGCCACGGCCAGGTCCCGATTGGCATCGGCCAAAGCCGCACGCGCCCGAAACCGCCGATCCGCCGACCGGGGCTTGGGCACCGGCCGTCCGGGAGCGATGACACGCACCTGCCCCGCCCCATAGCCCGAGGCCTGCAGTTGCCGAGCCGTTTCCGGCCACGGAACGACGATCGCGCGAGCTCCCGCACGACACTGCCGCATCCGTGCCCCCATCGACTTACTGGTATCGCCGGAACTATCCGCCAGCGCCCCAGCATCCAGACAGCCAAGTACCACCCGTACGGCACTCTTCTGGAGCGCTTGGATCGCCGCGTAGGCCTCATGGCGCAATCCCAGGGCATACACGACGTCAAAGGACGTCTGATGCTGGCGCAGCCAACGGGTCAATGCCCGGGCGTAGCGGAACGTGTTCCAGCCCCCACGGGGCGCATGGGGGATGCGCACGACCGGTACTTCACCCACGACGATGCGCCGCGGCCACTCGGCCGACCAGCTGGCGGCCACCACCACCACCGATGCGCCCAAATTACCCAGCTCGCGGGCCAGCGCAGACACGAACAACTCCTGCTCGCCCGACTGTGGCCAATAGCGACCGGTAAGTATGGCAATGCGCCTTGGTTGCATGGCAGGTCCCGAAGCCTTTTCAGCCCCTGCGGATCAGGCCTTGGAATGCTTGCCGAAATGGACCTGGCAGGTCCCTCCCTCGCAGTCGGGCTTGTTCCACCGGTACCGGCGGATCGCCACCTGTCGGTAAAGCCAGCTCCACAATCGCAAGCTGCCGGGAATATGCAACACAGGGGCTAGGGGCCACAACAGGGGCAGGTGGCGAGTTAGAAAGCGAAAGGCGGCTGCCCCGCCGTGCTGCGTCCCGTCGCGCTCGACCACATACATTTGCTCCATTAGCTGATCGTGCGTCAGATTGGGGGCCAGTTCCGCCGCTAGTGCGTCGTGAAGCGACACGTAAGCCAGTATGCCTCTCCGATCCAGCGCGTGCAGACGCCGCACTTGCCGCTGACAGAACTGGCAATGACCGTCGAAGATCACCACATGCGCGTCAGGGCGTTCGCGCGGACCAGGCAGAGGAACCGTAGCGGAAGGCATCATCGTTCCAGACATGTTCGATTCACGGAGGTCGGGATAGGTCTATTCTCAGCATAACCGACCGAGATCAACCCCACCCTCTCGGAACCGGATTTTCCGCGCGGACTTAACGAGTCCATTGTGGCTCGACGCTCCGCCGTCGAGAATCGCCTCGATTCCTCAGTTCGCGACGACGGAGCGTCGTGGCACTCTGCTGGTTGCCGCAAGCCCAAAGCAGACGTAGACTAAACACACTAACTTATACAGGTCCCATGCTGCGTCGTTGCCTTTCCCTACTCGTGATCGCGGGGCTGTTCGCCGGTGAGCTGGCGTCGGTTCCCCATGCGCACGCGGGGCTTTCGGCGAGCGAACAGCGGAATCACGCTGGCACGCCGCATTTCCACTGCGTTTGGCCGGGCCATGACCATCACCGGCACGGCCACTCGCACGGTGGTCTTCATCACGCCCACCCGTCACATCCGGCCCCGAGTTCGCACCCGGCGCGTCGGCCGGATGGCTCACAAGATGCTGCGACAAGATACCTTGCGACGGTCGTCTACTGGCCTGCGGAAGCCCTGTCGGATTCCAGCGGTTGTGAGTCCACCTGGAGTCGCGCCGCGCTGGCCCCAGGGGCGGTCGTAGCAATTGCTGAATCGCTCGCCGATCTGCCTCGGCGCCCAATTGAGACCGACCAGGGGCGCCCACCCGGCAGGGCCTTCGACGGCCCGCCCATCTATCTGACGCTGCGGAATCTGCGCATTTGACGAGCGCCGCTCGCGCCGTTGCGTGCCGCGCGTGACATGACGTTTCGCGGGCCATTCTCGATCCCGCAGGTTTCCCGTTACCGACTCCCCGTCATTTGGTGCTGCGCACCGCGTCGGTAGTGTCCTAAGAAGTCCCATCATGACGCGTCAAAGACTCCTGATTCACGCGGCCTTTGCGCTTATCGCAGTTGCGCTCACCGTCGGCATGGGCGGATATGCCTACATGAAATGGCAGTCTCGACGAGCGGCGACCTCCGCCGCGGGTGACGTACCGCGAGATTCGCCGCCACTGGATGGCACTGTTCCCGTGCGAATCAGTCGGGAAGCCCGCCAGAACATGGGGCTCGTGGCCAAGTCGCTGCAGCTCACCCAGTATTCCCGAAAAATCGAGGTGCCAGGCGTAATCACGGGACGACCCGGAGTCAGCGATCGCGGCGTGGTGGCGCCAGTCACGGGAATCATCACGCACATTCATGCGTACCCCGGCAATACCGTGGCGCCGAATGCACCCCTGTTCTCTCTGCGGCTGGTCAGCGAGTCGCTGCATACCTGCAGCTTGAACTGTTCAAGGCCACTAAGGAAATCGAGATCGCACGGCAACAGAAGCAGCGGCTGGACGGATTGGCGGCGGCGGGAGGCGTCGCCGGGGCGAGATTGATCGAAATCGACAATCAGATTCAACGGATGGATGTCCACGTCCAGGCCTACCGCCAGGATCTTCTGGCGCGGGGCCTTCCACATGATCGGATTGATGCCGCCGCGCGCGGTGAATTTGTAACCGAGGTCACTGTGAACGCGCCCGGTGAGAAGGCCCTGCAAGTGGCCGAGATCGCGCTGACGGGTGCCGTCGAAGGCGAGTCCCGCCCTCTGCCGTTCAGCTTCGAGTTGCAGTCACTCCATGTGGAACTGGGTGAGCAGGTCGAGGCGGGCGAGGTATTGTGTAGTCTGGCCGACCATCGCTCGCTGTGGATCGAGGGACGCGGGTTCAGAAAGGACTTGCCGCTGATTCAGCGCGCGGCCAAGGAGCGATTTCCGATCGAAGTCACCTTCGATGTCAGCGACACGTCCCTTTGGCCGCCGCTGCCCGTGCAGCCGAGCATCGAACACGTCGCGAATCTGATCGACTCCGTAAGTCGCACGTTTGGCTTTTATCTGCCGCTCGAAAACCAATGGCAGCTCTACAGCCGGGATGGAAACGAACGGCTGCTCTGGCGATTTCGTCCGGGCGACCGCGTCCGTCTGGGTGTCGTGGTCGAGAAGATTGAAAACGTGTTTGTGCTGCCTGTGGCGGCGCTCGTGCGCGAAGGTCCGGAAGCATTCGTGTTTCGCCAGAACGGCGATTTGTTCGACCGGATCGGGGTCCACGTGCTCCACGAAGACAGCACGTCGGTCGTGATCGCCAACGACGGCAATTTGCGGAAGGGTTCGTACATCGCCCAGAACGCAGCTGCCACGCTGAATCGAGTCCTCAAGGCAGAACGAGCCAGCGGACGACCGACGAACCTGCACGTGCACGCGGACGGCACGACGCACGCGGCGCACTAGGGGAGCGGACTCATGTTGAACAGTGTCATTCGCTTCTCGCTGCGATATCGCCTGCTGATCGTCGTGCTCAGTCTCACGCTGCTCGTCTATGGCAGCTACTTGGCGACCACGATGCCCATCGATGTCTTTCCGGACCTGGATCGGCCTCGAGTTGTCGTTATTACCGAATGCCCCGGACTGGCCACCGAGGAAGTTGAGACACTGGTGACGCAGCCCATGGAGGTCGCGTTGCTGGGCGCGGCGGGCGTTCAAGCGGTCCGCAGTCAAACGACGGCGGGCTTGAACGTCGTCTACGTGGAGTTTACATGGGAAACGGAGATTCGCGCCGCTCGCCAGACGATCCAGGAACGTCTGGGAACCGTGGTGTTGCCCGACGGTATTCGCCCGCAAATGACGCCGCCCGCGTCGATCATGGGACAGATTGTCATTGCCGGCATGTATCGGCAACGAGGCCCCAACGGAGGAGAACTGTTCCCGATCGGAAGGACCGGCATCGTCGCCGAATTGACACTCGACGCCGCTGGCACGAGACAGATATTCGCTTGGCAGCCGGCGGACCGGCACGACCTGACAAGCTGGCAGCCACTGACCGTCGAGCACGTCCGATGGGACTGCGACGAGGGGCAGGACCGCGTGTTCGCGACGATTCAGGGCGAATCGGTCGAGGTGGCGTTGCCGTCGCCCGACGAGCAGCTCATGGCGCTGCGAACGACGGCCGATTGGGTCGTTCGTCCGCGACTATTGAAAATCCCGGGCGTTGCGGAGACTTTTATTCAGGGAGGTGACCGGAAGCAGTATCACATCCTGGTCAATCCGGTGGCACTGCTCGAATACGACGTAACCTTGCAGGAAGTGGAGGAAGCGTTAGCGCAAAGCAATCTCAACACTAGTGGCGGCTTTGCGGTGACCGGCGAGACGGAACGACCCATCCGCATCCTGGGACGCCTCGGGCCGGATGCGCACCGCGTGGTTCAGGACCTCCGCAAGATTCCCGTCAAGGACAACGAACTGCGGCCGGTACTGCTGGAGGACGTGGCGAGCGTAACCGAAGGAGCGCAGCTCAATCGAGGCGATGGCAGCATTAATGTTCAACCCGGCACAGTCTTC
>JBFWYF010000276.1:0-8479 GCA_050186685.1 Pirellulaceae bacterium | reverse complement strand
ACTCGCCTCGAGGCGTAATCCCGCACCGCGAAGTTCGAAGACCAGTTGCTCGCCCTCCTGTCAGCGCGTTCCGAGCAAGAGATGCGGCGCGGAATCGGACTCGGCAAGGTATGCCTCAACCCGTCGGATTACAAACCGCACAGGCAGATGTGTCGACAGCCGGACCTCGAGATTTTGCGCCCATCATGTCGGCGCGTTGCTTCATCCCCAAGTTGCATGTGCCATATTTCTTTGCCCCCCCCCAAGGATGATCCTACCAAGGAAAGGTCATCTGGCAGGCTCGAAGGCCTGATCCGGTCTTTCGCACGTCACGGCATCCGGCCGGCGTGCAATACGCGGCGAACCCGGACTGCCGCCCGGCCGGTGTCGGCTGAGGGTACACCGCTTATGAAAGCCCTGATCGTCGATGAATCGCGGCCGATCCGCCGCATTGAATCCCACATCCTGCAGGAACTCGGCTTCGCGACGGCCGAGGTCTCGAACGGCCGCGAGGCACTGGAGTGGCTCGACCGGTTCCCGATGCCGGACATCGGGCTCGTCGATTGGAACATGCCGGAAGTCAACGGACTGGAATTCATCCAGACCGTCAGGAAAGACCGGCGATTCGACGGCATGACGCTGTTGATGATCACTGCGGAGACCGAGCCGGAGCAGATGCTGCGTGCGCTGACGGCGGGTGCCGACGAGTACCTGATGAAGCCGTTTCAGAAGGAGAATCTGATCGAAAAACTGCAACTCGTCGGAGTGCTCCGCTAACATGGTCAAAATTCGCGTGCTGGTCGTCGATGATTCGGTCGTCATCCGCCGCCTGCTGACGGATATCCTCAGCCAGGATCCGGACATCGAGGTGGTCGGAACGGCCCCCAACGGGCGCATTGCGTTAAGTAAACTGACGCAGGTAAATCCGGATCTTGTAACGCTCGATATCGAGATGCCCGAACTGGACGGGCTGGAGACCCTTCCCGAGTTGCGGAAGATCGCGCCGCGGTTGCCGGTCATCATGTTCAGCACGCTGACCGAGCGTGGCGCGGGTGCCACCTTGGAGGCGCTCGCCCGCGGTGCGACGGACTATAGTAACCAAGCCCGCCAACGTGGGAAGTGTTTCCGCGGGAGCCCAGAGCGTGCGCGAGCAACTGCTTCCCCGAATCAAATCTTTTATTTCCTGCCCGAGACCACGCGCCTGATCCTGTCCAAAGCTCATCGCCATCTGGCCTGTGACGGCACGCTGCTTCTCGGAGGTGCCGAAACGACCCTCGGACTTTGCGATGCGTTTGAGCGCGTCAATGGGAGTAAGATCGATGATCTATCGCCCGACGGCCCGCCGCGAGGCCGTTTCCTCCACGTCCCGTTAAGGAGCACCGCGTTGTCCGAAAGCCAACTCACAAACGCCGCCATCAGCGAAATTGTCGAATCAATCTGGGGACAAATGCTCGGGCCGTTGCCTCGCCCGGAGTCCTGTGTGGATCTGGCCCCCAACCACGAAAGTCTGTCGATATGCGTACACATCAGCGGTACCTGGAACGCCACAGAAGCGCGGGAGCCGCGCGGGAGTGATGGGGAACGGATGCGTCGGCGGTCCGGCAGCGCTCGTCCAGCGAGATGTGTCGGTAGCGCGGATCCCCAGCACCCGTGTCCGATTCGAGGTGGGCGAGTCGATAGAGATGAGCTCCCGTACAGCGCCGGCCTGACGTGGCCGGGGGACCGAGCGGCACGGACCCGCGTATCCCCACAGACCGCACGGAGTCTGGGCGGACTCGCGTGAAGCAAAGGAGCTACCCGGCCTGGACTCGAACCAGGAATGAGGGAGCCAAAATCCCTAGTGTTACCATTACACCACCGGGTAAGAACCGTCCGCTGGGGACAAGAGCGATAATTTACGGCCTCGCGATCGAGTTCACAACGGCGTAGGAAAGCTGTTCGAGTTCCGATGCCAGGTCGACACCGACGCGACTGACATGGTTCGGCAAGGCGAGCGTGACGGGGGCGAAATTAAGAATGCCCTCCACACCCGCGGCGACAAGGTCGTTTGCTACGGCGGAGGCCTCGGGACCCGGTACGGCGATAATGGCCAGGCGTATGCCCAGTGCCGGAATGACGGTGCGGATTTCGCTGACAGGCAAGACGACCAGGTCTTCGATTGACTGGCCGACCTTCGCGGGATCGGCGTCGAAAGCGGCCGCAACTCGGAACCCCTGCCTCCCGAAGCCTCGATAACGAAGCAGGGCACGGCCCAAATTACCGACTCCGACCAGCGCCACGGGCCAGGATCGATCAGTGCCCAGGATTTTGCGGATCCGGGTGATCAGTTCATCACAGCGATATCCCACGCCGGGATAGCCGAACTGGCCGAAGTAAGCCAAATCCTTGCGGACTTGCGCATCGGTAAATCCAAGCCTCTGACCAAGTTGGGACGAGCTGATCGTGCTTGTCCCATCCGACTGCAGGTGCTGTAGTTCGCGGAGATAGGCGCTCAGCCGGTGAACAACTGCCTTCGGCACTCCGCTGGCAGCGGGGACATTGGATGGTTTACCCGGGAGGGATGACATGACGGATGCGCAACGCTCGGGGTGCTCACGCGAGTTTCCCTCGCCTGAAGGGGTCATTCGCGTCGGGTCCACGGTGGCCACCACGAAATACTGTATGTTCGCCTAGTGCGGGCGACAACCCACGATGGGAGTCAAGGGGGAGGGGTGCGGAGCACGGAAACTGGAGGGCGGATCGGATTTAGGCCCACAATTCTAGTGTTTTTGGACGATAAATCCCTGCAAAGCTAGGTTGTAGCCGGGCGAGCTCACAACTATACTCCTGAGCTTCAGTTACCCATATTACCGCGGCGAGGGAGAGCCGGCGGAGGTGGGCACGGGAGGGGCCATGCGGTTTCGTTTGATTGATCGCATCACGGAAATTCAGTCGGGCGAGCGCATCGTGGCCTCGAAAGAGCTGCGGGCAGATGAAGATTACCTGCGGGACCATTTCCCACATTTTCCGGTGATGCCCGGCGTATTGATGTTAGAAGCCATGTTTCAGGCCAGCATGTGGCTGGTTCGCTACACGGATGGATTTCGCACGGCCGTGGTGCTGTTGAAAGAAGCGCGGAATGTCAAGTACGCCGATTTCGTGCAGCCCGGTCATGTCTTGCGGATTTCCGCACAGATGGCGAAACATGACGCAGTATCCTCGACGCTGAAGGTCGAAGGGCACGTGAATGACAGTTTGGCCGTGAGTGGGCGGCTGGTCTTGGAGCGGTTCAATCAACACGACCGCGGATTGGGTGACGCGATCACGGATGCCATTACGCGGAAATTGATGCGAGATCAATTCCGGCAGTTGGCGGGCGGTCTGGCCAACTAGCTGAGAAGCACCTCGCAACGGTCACGGAGGAACGCCGGCGGGAAGCGGCGCTCCCGACGATGTGCTAATTCCTGCTGCTGAAACGGAGAGTTGAATAGATGCCAACGAAAGAAGATGTGTTCGAGAAGGTGAAGACCGCTTTGACCGAGGCGCTGGGCGTCGATGAAGAGGAAGTGTCGCCCGAGGCGACGATGGTCGGCGATCTGGGAGCCGAATCCATCGATTTTCTGGATATCGTTTTCCGGTTGGAGAAGGCATTCGGAATCGAGATTCCTCGTTCCGAGTTGTTCCCGGAGGACATTCTGACGAATGCCGAGTACGTGCAGGACGGAAAAGTGACGGCCACGGGGATTTCGGAGCTGAAGAAGCGAATGCCGTTCGCGGATCTCACGAAATTCGAGCAAAATCCCGTCGTGCAGGACTTTGGCAATCTGTTAACGGTCAGTGACCTGTGCCGGTATGTCGAACGCAAGGTTGGTGTCACCAGCTAGACGCAACACGAACCGGTCGCGTGAGCGTCCGGGGTGCGGACCCCTGGACCCGTGGTTTCTGTAGTGAGGTTCGTGCATGCGCTGGATGTGGATCGATCGGTTCATCGAGTTTGAAAGTGGTCATCGGGCCCGGGCGATCAAGAATGTAAGTATCGTCGAAGAGCAGATGGATGATTACATCCCGGGCTATCCCGTCATGCCCCATTCGCTGATCGTCGAAGGGATGGCTCAGACGGCCGGTCTGCTGGTGGCGGAGCACGGCGGGTTCCAGAATCGAGTGGTCCTGGCCAAGGTTGGCAAGGCGGTGTTTCACTTGCCGGCTCGCCCGGGAGACCAGTTGGTCTACACCGCGACGGTCGAGACCTTCCAGCCGGACGGCGCGTTGTGCACGGGAAAAAGCCACGTCGACGGTCAGCTGCAGGCGGAGATTGATCTCGTCTTTGCTCACCTGGACGAACGGTTCCGCGGCGTAGACTTGTTTCTGCCGGAAGAACTGCTGCAGATGCTGCGTATTTTTCGCCTGTACGAAGTCGGGCGGTACAAGGACGGCGAGCGCCTTCGCATTCCCCCGCATATGTTAGCGGCGGAAGTCCACATGGCCGAAGACTAGGCGCTGCGACTCAGCAATGCTCTGGACGTGTGCGGGGGAGCCGCTTCTAATACGTCAGCCCGGAACGGGAGTTCCCGGAAGCCGCGGGTGCCAGGGCGCAGCTCCGGGCAGAATCTGCGCATGCGCGGAGCAGCGACGAATGGGGAATAGGAAGTCGGTCGCCAGGGCGGCCTCTGTGGGATCGAAGTCATGAGACGAAGAGTGGTAGTCACGGGCATCGGTTGTATCAACCCGATGGGGCACGACGTGGAGACGATGTGGACCGGCTTGAAAGAAAGCCGTTCGGGAGTCGGGTACACGACGATTTTTGATGCCAGCCGGTTTCCCACGAAGATTTCGGCCGAGGTGAAGGACTGGGACGTCAGCAAGGTGGGAGAAGATCGGGAGGTGTGGAAGTCCCGCGGACGGCACACGCGGTTTGCCATCGGGGCGGCCAAGCAGGCCGTCTCGTCCTCGGGTATTACCGACAGTCAGATGGATCCGCTGCGGTTTGGCGTCTATCTCGGCAGCGGCGAGGGAAACCAGGACTTCCATGCGTTTGCGCGCATGATGACTGGCGCCTTGGAGGGCGAGAAGTTTGATTTTGCGCGGTTCACACAAGTGGGGCTCGAGATTCTCGATCCGGAAATGGAGCTCGAGCAGGAGCCGAACATGCCAGCCGGGCACCTGGCCGCGATGTTTCATGCCCAGGGGCCGAATCTGAACTGTCTCACCGCCTGTGCGGCGAGCAGCCAGGCGATTGGCGAGGCGACGGAGATTATTCGGCGCGGCGATGCCGATGCCATGATTTCCGGCGGGACGCACAGCATGATTCACCCTTTCGGAGTCACCGGCTTTAATCTGCTCACGGCACTGTCGACGCGGAGTGACGAGCCAACGAAGGCGTCACGTCCCTTCGATCGATTGCGGGACGGTTTCGTGCTGGGCGAAGGTGCGGCCATGGTCGTGCTTGAGGAACTGGAGCACGCCAAGCGGCGTGGGGCGAACATCTACGGCGAGATCCTCGGATACGGCTCGACCGCCGACGCGTATCGCATCACCGACATCCATCCGGAAGGTCGCGGGGCGATTGCCTGCATGCGGATGGCGATTCGCGACGCCGAGTTGAATCCGACCGATATTCATTACGTCAATGCGCACGGGACCAGCACGGAAGTCAACGACAAAGTGGAGTCGCTGGCCTGCAAACAGGTATTCGGCGAACATGCGCCGCACGTGCCTGTGTCGAGCACCAAGAGCATGATGGGGCACTTGATCGCGGCTGCCGGTGTGACGGAGCTGATCGTCTGCCTGATGGCTATCCGCGACAACGTGTTGCCGCCCACAATCAATTACGAGAACCCGGATCCGGAATGCGATCTGGACTACATCCCGAACACGGCCCGACCGGCGCGCTGCGATTATGCGCTCAACAACAGCTTCGGGTTCGGGGGACAGAACATCACGTTGTGCGTGGGGCGCTTCCGCGACGGAGGTCGGTAAGTGTCCTCTTTCGGAGTTGTGCTCCCGACTGCCTTCGAATGCCAATGACGTGCAGCGCGGGGAGGCCGCGATCCCCGGTAGTCCGGCCGATGCCGGATCGCTACCGGGGTGAAGGCCAACGAATCTTCCCGTAAGCGGTTACGGTCCGATGCTCGGCGGGTTATTCAGCAGGAAGTCCCGCGGAGCGCGCGTGGTGTAGTACGGATAGGCGAAAGCGGCCGACGGTGGTGCTCCCGCGCCGTTCATCTGAGCTTTCGCATAACCATGGGGCAGATGAGGAATGTGATCGGGTTTTCGGTCGTGGTGCGCCTGGAGCAGTCCGCGACCGGTACTGTTGCCGCAGGTATTGCAGCCGCCGAGCGCGGTACCGCAGTTGCCGGACTGGCACGAGCCGCCCGACTGGCAGGAACTGCAGCCACCCCGCGAGGCGATGCCCCAACCCCCCTGTCCGCAGGAGCTGCACCCGCCCTGCAGGCCGCGATGATTGGCTAACAGTCCCCTGGATGAAACGCTGGAGCAACCGCAGCCGGTCCGGCAGGTATTGTGTTGACAGCCCACCATGGCACAGGCGGCAACGGCGAGGAATACGAACATGGCCGTACGCATGATCAGTGAATCCTTTATTGCTGGGTCTGGGAGCCACTTCGTCGTCGCAACATCTGACCGACCCGTGTTCCGGGGCTTCGATCCGACGATGGCCTACTTGTCGAGCGGCATGCGGAATCGCCGCTTTAACCATCATCGGCGGCACTTCCGGCGGAATTGAACAATTCAGCAACTCCCGAACATCCCGCACATCCCGACCTATGCCTCTCGCGCCCGTCCGCCCCACCGATTCCCCGCGACCATGGCAACCTCGCTTCGGTTTGCGCGGCATCCTCCTGTTGATGGTCGTCGTCAGCGTGATGGGAGCGGCCGGGAATTACCTCGTGCGTGCGCTGCACGGCGGCCGCTCCTTTCAGCTGGGCTTTATTCTGTTCACGCTGGCCGCGCCGCTGCTCGTCATGGTGCTGGTCAGCCTGCTGCAGGCCATCCTGTACCGCCGTCGCTAACTCGGAATCCATCCGGCGCGGCCCTGGGTGCACGCGAGCTGGCACGTCGGTTGCTTACCCCCTTCGACGACGCCGGAGAACCTGGGAAGCCACAGGACCTGCCGGCGGGAGAGAGCCGGTCATGGGGCCGGAACAGAGACCGGAAGTAGAGGCAAACTGCGAGTGACGCCCAATCGGCGGGAAGGCTTGGCTGCAGGGCCTGGCTGAGGGCGGTGAGTCGAACGGGAACAGAGAACGAGTCACCGTCAGACTCCATCGATAGGGTGGCTCGCGATTTGATGAACAGGCGAGCGGCAGGCGAGGACGGCGGGTCCTCCCTGCGGCTCGCCTGTGTCTTTTTGCTGCACTATTTTTCTACAAACGCGGCAGAACGATACAGATTCCGTACGGCGGCCCTTCGTGCCTGTCGCGGGAAATGAGTTAAACTGAGTACAGATGGTGGCATACATCGTTTAGAAATCGGCGAACTACACGGCATAGCGAAGGGCTCGTCACGATGTTCTCGTCTGAGTTCAGAATGCACGCGATATCGACCAATCACAACATGGCTCTGGCCAAGATTTCTCGGGGAACAGGCCGGCTGCTCGCCGGGAGCTGGTTGCTGATCGCTTGGTCGGTGGCAGCCGCTCCGGCCTTGGGGCGCGATGCGGCCGGCAACGACTATGGCATTCCGCAGGTTCGTTTCATCAACGAACAGATTCGTCAGGCGTGGCGGGAGAACGAGTTAGTCCCTTCACCGCCGGCGACGGATGGCGAGTGGTGCCGGCGCGTGTACTTGGACGTATTGGGGCGCATCCCGGATGGCGACGAGTTGTCCGAATTTCTGGCGGCGAAGGAAGCGGACAAGAAAGCGAAGCTTGTCGGACGGCTGTTGAACGACGACCGCTATGTGGAAGAATACGCGCGTCACTGGACGACAATCTGGACCGTGCTGCTGATCGGGCGCTCGGGTGGCACGGAGCGGAACACATTCACCAGTCGCGAGGGGATGCTGAAGTACTTGCGGGATTCATTCGCCCGCAACAAACCGTACAACGTCATGGTGCGCGAGTTAGTCACGGCGACGGGCGGGACGTCGCCGGGCAGCGAGAATTTTAACGGGGCCACCAACTATCTCGCGATGAAGATCAACGACGAGAAGGCCACGCTGGCCACGTCGGCGACAGCTCGCATTTTCCTGGGATTGCAGGTGCAATGCACGCAGTGCCACAACCATCCGTTCAACGAGTGGAAGCAGGACAAGTTCTGGCAGTTCAATTCGTTCTTTCGGCAGAGCCGCGTGTTGCCTCGATTCGTCCAGGGAACGCGGGATGTGCAGTCGGCCGAGTTGGTGAACCAGGACTTCGCGGGCGAAGGATCGCCGCCGGAGCCGAGCCGGGCCGAGATCTATTACGAGCTGCGCAATGGTCTGCTCGAGGTAGCTTATCCGGTGTTCATCGACGGCACGGAGATTCCGACGAGCGGCTATCTGAAGGAAGTGAATCGTCGGGACG
>JBFWYF010000275.1:0-8486 GCA_050186685.1 Pirellulaceae bacterium | reverse complement strand
ACGCGTTCAAAGCGTTTCCCATGGCCGACGCGCAAAACTACCTGCCGAGCGTCCAAGGCTTCTCACCCCAAGCTCGTACCCTGCCGTTCATCGAGCAGGCCAATTTGCAGGGGCAGCTCAATTTCTCCGAGCCAGCCTTCACCGGGCCGTTCAACGCGCTGGTTCCCAATCCCAAGTTCGCCGCGGCGTTTGCGACACGCATCGAGATCGCGATTTGCCCGAGCGATCCGGCGCCCGTGCACAATACGGGGGCCGGGGGCGCCGTCTACGCAGGGATTAATTACATGGTGAGTTTCGGCAGCGGCACCGGCGCGAAGTACGACTTGCGCTGGCCCACGGACGGCGTGGTGTATGAGAACTCCGGCGCTCGCTTCGCCGATCTGCTGGACGGTACCTCGAATACGGTGATCCTCAGCGAGACCGTGCGCAGCGTGGGACCTGACTTCTCGCTGGCAGCCGGAACGCTGCCGAAATTTCCCTACCAGTCGACGATGAACGGGTCGTCGGGCGTCAGCGCCAACAAGCAAGCCGTGCCAGGCCTGGCCGCCTCCGGCGGTGCCTGGGCAAACGGACCGCGGGGAGTAATCGAGAACCCCCCTCTCGCCACGATCTGGCCCACGATGACCAATTGGCGCGGGGCGGCGAGCGCGGCGCTCCGCGGACGAGGAACCTCCTGGGCCCACTCGGGCGCCATCAGCACGCTGACGAACGGATATTCGCCGCCCAACAGCCGTATTCCCGACGTAGTCGTCCATTTCACCGGCTTCTTTGCGCCTCGCAGCTACCACCCTGGGGGCGCGCTGGTTGCCTCCGGCGACGGCAGCGTCCGGCTCCTGAGCAACACGATCGACCAGGCCGTCCATCGTGGCTTGCATAGCCGCGACGGCGGAGAACCGGTGTCCGATCTGTAGAGTCCCGCAACGGTGTTCCCGACTGGCGTATCGGCCTGCTGGTCGGGAACGGTCGCAGGATCCGAGACGTTCGGTCGAGGAGCAAGATGTGAAACCGCTGTCGAGAGCGTGTATCCGGGTTGCCTTGTTGACGGCGATGGCCGGATGTGGCGGGCCCCAACCGACTCCGGGTGGCACCGCAGGCATACTGCACTCGGGGGCTACTGGGTTGAGTGAAATCCAGGTGACGGTCCACCAGCGGCAGGGCACCGACTTCCAGCCCATTGGCTTTGGCGTGCCCAGTGCCAGCGGCGAATTTCGGCTGGTCGGCAACGGTGCTTCCGGGCCACTGGTGCTCGAGCCGGGCGAATACCGCTGCACCCTGGAATCGATTGGTGCACCGCTGCAAATTCCTGGGGAGTATACGAAGGCGGACACCAGTCCCTTGAAAATAAGCTGGTCGGCCAGCGATCGGACGCTGGATATCAATCTGCCGCCGCTCCAGCAGCTGAAGTGAAAATCCATTGAAAACGCTGATGGAGATCGAACGCATGTCCCAGAATCCCGGCCCGGCCAGTCAGGCATTACCGACCGGGGCACCTCGGCAGCGCCCCCTGTTCTGGCCGATCGTCGTATGCTGTATTGCGGCCGCAGGAGTCGTTGCCGGCCTGCTGCTTCCGGGCGGGGGACCGAGCAGCACGGACGGGGGGACGGCGGCCGTCGAGGACACGGTGCCGAGCGTCGCTGACTCCACAGCGCCGTCGCCGGAAACGTTCACTCACGCGGCCGATACCGAGCGACGGCTATCCGGCGACGACCAACGCATCGTGCGTGAGTTCCCGTTGTCCGCTGCAGATCTGCGCGATACGCAGGAGGCGCCCGCGCTGGCCATCGACCGCCAGGGGCACGTCCATTTTGCCTGGGCATCCAAGACCCGCGATGCGAGCCGGACGTTGTTCTTTACTACGGCGTCCAACCGTCAACTCGACTTTGACGAACCGCGCGCCATCGCAACGTCCGGCATCTTCAAGTCGGGAGGAGGTACCGCGGCGAAGGGTGGTGGCCACGAACGGCGGATGCTCCCGCGTCTGGCGGTCGGAGCGGATACGCTGCTGCTGGCGTGGTGTGACGCACCGATGGATGGATCGAGTATTCGCATGCTGTTGGCGGAGTCAGGGGACGCCGGACGGACTTTCGGCCCGCCGACGCCTCTCCATGCTACCGACTCGGCGCGGCCCACCTTTACCTCGCTTGCCACCAACGGGGCGGGGCAAGTGGCTGCCGCCTGGCTGGACTGTCGCCAGGGGCCTCAGCAGGTGTATGCCGCGGTACGCGAAGCGGGCAGCCCTGAGTTCCTGCCGGACAGCCTGGTGTTTGCCGGGCAGGACGATCTGGGTGTCTGCCCTTGCTGTCCCACGGAATCCCGCGTGCTGGAAGATGGGACGGTGTTGGTCGCGTACCGCGGACAAGTCGACGGATTTCGCGACATCTGGATCTGCCGCCGGAGCCCGGGACCGCAAGGGCGATTCTCGGAGCCGTTGCCGGTGGTGAAGCCGACATGGACGTTTGACGGTTGCCCGCATGATGGTCCATCCCTGGCGGTCGTGGGCGATTGGGTCCACGTCGCGTGGATGGATGCGCGGACGGGACGACAGCGAGTGTACTACGGCCGCGCCAGGCTGGCGGACATGAAGTTTGCGGTACGTGAATTACACGCGGCAGGTCCCGGGACTCAGGGAAATCCGAAGTTGATCCGCGACGACCTGGGGCGGCTCCATGCCGTGTGGGAGGAGAGCCTCGATACGGAGACGTTTGCTTCTGTGCAGCCCGCTGCGGCATCGCAGCCGACGAGCGGCAAGGCCCGCGCGAAGGCCGCGCACGACCCTCTGGCGGATGGTGCGGGGCGAGCCGTCATGTATGCCAGTTCGCCGGAAGCCAATGGTGAATTCCAGCCAGCTCGCTCGGTGATGGTTCGCCCCGGGCGGTTTCAGATTCGGCCGGCGCTGGCCTGCGGGGCCGACGGAGTGCTGGTCGCGGCCTGGATGGAACTCGATGAGTCCGGCAAGCGAGTCGTCGTTACCTCGTGGGACGAACCGGTTCACCGGCTGCCGCAAACAGCCCAGCTATCCGGAGGCGGCCCGTGAGAGAGGGTGAAACCAACCGGGGAGCGGCCTTGGCACAACGGTCAAATCGCCCGTGGATGGTTCTCGTGTTGGCGCTTGTGCTCGGCGGCGGCATCGGGGCGGGCCGGTGGCTCCGACATCGATTCATGCTCGCTCCCGCTCAGGGGGCTTCGGTGAATGCCACGGCATCCCCGGCGAATACCGATCCGCAGCGCGAGGTGGTCGCATCGGTCGCCGGCGGCGAGATCCTTTTTCAGCTGCACTGCGCCAAGTGCCACGGACCCGATGGACAGGGGGACCCCGAGGCGGTCGAGCGACTGCGGCCTCCGCCACGCGACTTTGGATCCCGGCCCTGGCGGTTCGCCGTCGACGCCGCGACCATCCGACGCCTGACGCGAGACGGCATACCAGGCACCGCCATGCCCGCCTTTCGGGACGCCCTGTCACCATCCGAAGTGGAATCCGTCGTGGACCACACACTGCGCCTCGCCGTGCTGCCATCTTCTGCTGAGCAGGAGTCCAATTCGTTCGAGACAGCGTTGATCCGCGCCCATTTCCTGCCGGAGACTAAACTGCGACCGGCGCCGCGACTCCGGCTGTCCGATGCCGACGGGAATCCGTCGACGCTGGCCGATCAGCGCGGACGCTGGGTCCTGCTCAACTTCTGGGGAGTCAGCTGTGAGCATTGCCTGAGCGGGATGCCTGACCTTCAATCCCTCGCGGAACGATGGGCTCCACGTGGCTTGGTCGTGCTGAACGTCTGCGCCGACAGGGAAGATGCCGCGGAAGCTCAGCAAGCGGCTGAACGAGTCTCGCCGCGCACGCATGTCTGGGTCGACATTTCTGGGCTGGCCAACTCTTTGTTCGACGTCCAGGCCATGCCGACGATCTGGTTGATCGATCCCGCTGGTAGGATGGTCGCAAGCTGTCGGGGTGCTCCGGATTGGTCGGCTCCCGCAATGGAGAAATTGCTGGGAGAAGTCCTGCCGAATTAGCGAGTTCAGCTGGTTCGTCGCTTGGCTGAATAGCGGGCCGTGCGGCTATAATATGTGCCCCTGCGCCATTCGCTGGCCGACGCGCTACACGAATGGAGGAACCACCGGCGAAGACGCAGCATCGAGGTGAGCGACGAAGTGCTCGTATGGATAGATGACTGAGCAATCGGAGATACGCACCGCTTCCGCGAGGGCGTCACGAGCGAGAATGGTTCGCTGGCTCGTAGTCGGGATACTCGCAGTTTCCCTGGGGTGGGTGTATCGCCATTACTGGTTGGCGCGGCCCGTCGGCCGGGGGCCGGCCGGCCCGGCGGTTCCTCGCGAGCCCTTTGATCATGTCTGGATGGACCGTCCCGTACTTTTGCTCGGCATCGGCGACAGTGTCACGGCAGGGCTCGGTGCGAGCCGCGCCGAGTTGTCCTATTTCGCCCGGCTCGTAAACAATCCGCCGCATGACGACCCGTCGATCGATGACCTGTGTCTCGGCCGCGTCCTGCCCCAGCTCGAGACGTTGAATCGTGCCGTATCCGGAAGCAATTCCTTGCAGCACCTGGAGGTGGTGGAGCAGCTGCCCGAACAATCGCCGGCGACGTTCGGTCTGGTGGTCCTGACGACGGGTGGCAACGACCTGATTCACTGGTATGGCCGCACCACACCGCGCGAAGGGGCCATGTATGGCGCGACTTGGCAACAGGCACAGCCCTGGATCAAGTCGTTCGAACAGCGGCTCGGCAGGATGCTCGACCTGTTAGCTGCCCGCTTTCCGGGCGGGTGCCAGATTTTCCTGGGTGACATCTATGATCCGACGGATGGGCTGGGCGATGCCCCCAGCGTCTTTCTGCCCCACTGGCCCGACGGACTGGCGATTCACGCCGCCTATAACGCCGTTATCCGCCGCTGCGCCGAAAGGCGGGAATGGGTTCACTGCGTTCCGATTCACGCGACGTTTCTGGGGCACGGCAGCCATTGCACTCAGTTCTGGCGCCCACATTACTGCGCCGAGGACCCGCACTACTGGTATTACAGCAACATCGAGGACCCGAACGACCGCGGGTATGACGCCTTGCGGCGCGTCTTCTTGAACGAGATCGCTCGCGTCCTGGCGCCGGTGTCTTCGCAGTAGCCACGCTCGCCAGAGCGTGGGGATGCAGGCATTCCAGCGTGAGGTGGGACTGCGTTACACCGTTCGACCGGGTAGCATAGGGAACGTCGATTTGAGGTTTACTTACCACTAAGGAAGCGACCCGCATGGCGAAACGAAGAGCCAAAGGCAAGACGAGTAAGGTCAGCAAGAATTCTGGCATGGCGGATGTCGTCGAACAGGAACCCGAGGTCTTGTCGGAGGAACCGGTGGCGGAGTCAGCACCGCTTCCCAGCGCGGACAGCCCCGTCGCAGCTCCACCGACCAAGGAACCCAGGAAACGTCGAAAGAAGCGAGGTCGGCCCCGGAAGGCAGTGGTCGCCGTCGAGAGCGACGCGTTGGATGTCGATGAATTACTCGAGGCCAAGAAGCTGGCCGACAGAGTCGGAGGCGTGGACAAGGCCCAGTCGCTGCTGGGGACACTCAAGAAACTGATGTGAAGCCGTTTTGCGACGCTCGTCGGATCCGTCAGTTCGCGTCTTCCGAGCGGATGCCAGGCAAATCCAGGCCAGCAACGCCGCGGTCACGACGGCCGTTATCTGAACGAACGCCACGAAGCTTGTCATCGTTGTTCTCCAGTCAGCCGAGCCGGAAGGAAGATTGGTAGTCTCGCCCTCCAACATAAGTTCTGACTGAAGTCGGCCTAAAATCGGCCCATGATGCCTGCATCGCAAGTCGGTCGACCTGGTATCTGGCTGGGTTCATTGTGGCGCGACTCTCCGCCGTCTCCGAACGAAGGCAAACATCTGTTGTCACCCGGGAAGACAGAGGGAAAGCCAGGGAGACGACGTCGATTTCGAGAGCCCTTGTTCGACCAGATGGTAGACAATCACTACTCAACGGGAGACCAAGCCATGTCTGATTCATCCAACACGATTCGACTTCATCGCGTGCTCCGAGCCCCGGCAGAGCGGGTCTATAAAGCATTTCTCGACCCGGACGCCCTATGCCGTTGGCTGCCGCCGTTTGGTTACCTGGGCCGTATCGATCGGATCGACTCGCAAGTGGGTGGGAGCTATCACATGTCGTTCACCAACTTTGGCACGGGGCATAGTCATTCGTTTGAGAGCACTTTCCTGGAGCTGATTCCCGGACAGCGAATCCGTATCGCCGACAAGTTCGATGATCCCGGACTGGAGGCCGAAATGACGAAAACCATCACGTTGCGAACGGTGAGTTGCGGCACCGAGCTCGAGATTATCCATGAGGGCCTTCCTGCGGCCATTCCCGCCGAAATGTGTTACCTCGGCTGGCAAGAGTCGCTGTCGCAGCTGGCCCAACTCGTGGAGCCGACAATTCCCGACGGTGAGTAGCCTGTGTGGCACGACGCTTCGCCGTCGTAATCCCGTGCTATCCCTCGGTACGAGAAAGCCAACATGCGGCCCCGGTCTGCTGCCGCGTCTGGTTCGGCCCCTTGCGCACCGATCACCGGCCCAGGAGCATAGCCCCGACGACCGCGAACCACAGCAAGACGCCGACGACACCTAGCCCGAACAGCACGGTGCCAATGATCCCGAGAACCTGCCCCACGCCGGTCAGGCTCTCGCCGGAACGGTCCATGCGCCCCGCCCGCATCGCGGCAAGGTCGTTGCTGCTCATGACCCACGCCGCAATACCGAGGGGGGCGCAGACAATCAGACTCAGGATACCGAGTACCAGAACAAGAGTGGCCCTGTGTGGTTGGCGGCCCGATTCCGCTGCGTACTCGGAAGTGGTGGTGTCCTTCACCCCCACGACGACCCTGCGGCCGGCGAAAACCGCGGTCAACATGAGCGAGAAGGCGACGACGTGAAGCAGGGTTCGGATGATTCCGTCGATGAGCAGCCACCGCTGGAACTCGTCGATCGTCCAATCGCGTTCCTGCCTGGCCACTAAGAGGTAGCCGTGCAGGAACGGGAACACGGCAGTTATCAGAAAGAGCATGCCGCATCCCACCATGGCGAACGCGGCTGGCTTGGCGTGACGTTTGAAGTAGACCAACGAGAGAACCACACCGACCAAGTACACCGACAACATCGGTGCGAGGTACGGGAGCTGCTGGGTCACATAGGAGAGCGTGTTCACTTCGAGTTCCCTCTGCAGCCGAACTTTAAGGTTTCTATGCCGCGTGGTTGGATGTCCGGTGCCGCTTGGGGCGATTGCGCGGCGTAGAAACCCGTTGAACAAACCACGGAGCCGACGCGCTGATGCGGTTTGCATCGCACGTCGCACACGCCCGGTCGGAGGAGGGCATTCTAAGACGGTTGGGGATCACCGAGCAAGCGCCAGCCGCTCGCCTGGGCGTCCAGATCAGTCAAGACGCGGTGAGACTCTGCTGTAGACCAGCAGGGTGACGGCCCTGGGGGCAGCCGGCGCGCAGGCGAGCAGCGGACGAGTGGTATCTCGGCTCTGCGGACACGATCCACGTAGGCCTTCGGGCGAGGCGCGCCACTGCGAAGTTGAAGATCGTCGAGAAAGCGTTGCCGGAGGGGAGACATCGCCAGCGGGCCCGGAGGGACGGACAACCTCGGCAGATACGCGTCTGCCGCCCACTCCTTCCAGCCTGCTTGCGCTCGATACGGCTAGCAAGGCCCTACTACCGAGCCATCTTCACCACCCGTACACGCCCTGCGTTGTTGGGCGGCATGACCTATCTCCGAGTCAGCGCGCGCGCCGGTAGTGCATGACGACCACGCCGCTGCGGAGCGGCTTCGCCGAGATCAACTCGAGCCGTCGCGTGGTGGTCAGCCCGCTCTCGTACAGGGTCGGGCCGTGACCGGCGATCCTGGGGTGGACGAGCAACTTGAACTCGTCGATCAAATCCAGCCGATCCAGCTCGGTCGCGAGCTTGCCGCTACCGAGGAGCACGCCGGCCGGGGTCGCGTCCTTCAGCTTCTGCACGCCCGTGCGCAGGTCGCCGGCGATGTGGTGGCTGTTGGTCCACGGGAAGTCCTTTCGCGTCGAGGACACCACGTACTTCGGCTTGGCCTCCAGCTTGACCGCCCACTCCCGCATCGGCGGCGGTGCCTCCGCGTCGCCGCGGGCGACTGCTGGCCAGTAGCTCTCCATCATCTCGTAGGTAACGCGGCCCCACAGCATCGCCCCGCCCTCATCCATGAGGCGGGTGAAGAAGGCGTGTATCTCGTCGTCGGCGATTCCTTCCCGGTGGTCGACGCAGCCGTCCAGGGTGACGTTGATACTGAAGGTCAAGAGTCCCATGGTGTCCTCCGTTCGAGATACGCGACGAACCGCCCGCCGACTGGTTCCAAGGGTACGGGCCCAATTCGCGAGGTGCTCACCCTGTGTCGCCTAACGAAAGAGGTAACCGACTGGTGTGGCACGCTCCGCCAGTGTCCTC
>JBFWYF010000274.1:0-8531 GCA_050186685.1 Pirellulaceae bacterium | reverse complement strand
CAGTTCGCCTCGGGCAACGGTGGTTGCCGACTCCATTCTAGCGGCCTTACCATCGTGTCAACGCCGGGAATGACCGAATCCCTCCTGGCCCCCTCCGCACTGTGTCCCGGAGTGTAATCGAGAACGGGAGCCAACCACGGAGATACGCGATGGGCCGTCACCTCGTTACCGCAGGCGTCTGGTTCGTCTCGGCCCTGCTGGCAACGCCGCCGTCCAGTGCCGCGCTACGGGTCGTGCCTACCTTCGAGAACTGCAGCGTGTACGTCGAAGAGTCGGGTCTGTCCCCGGCACAGCTCCGAATCCGCTACCGTCCCGGGGGTGAGGAAGACTGGCAGGCGGCTCATCCGCTGGCGGCCAGCTCCAATGATCCCGTGCCACGCGGTTCCCTGTTCGGACTCAAGCCCGGCAGCCGCTACGAAGTGCAATGCCTCGGCCCAGATGACCAGGTATTGGCGGACGCCGAGTTCACGACCTGGACCGAAGACGTTCCGGTGGCGAAGACCATCCGACTGGAATCCCGCATCGTTCCCGGTCGTCCGCTCCGTATCGACCAGGGTGGCTCGCCGGATGGCTGGGTGCGATACGTCGGGGGAGGCGGCCTGGCGGTCGACGCCCAGCAATCCGCCGTGGCGGCCGTGACCATCGAGAACGCCCCGTACGTGCTGTTGGACGAAGTGACCGTGCGGGGCGGGCAGCGGCATGGCATCCACGTGGTGGATTCGCATCATGTGCGGATCCGCCGATGTGATATTGCCGGGTTTGGTCGAGTGGGCCGGCAGGACCTGACGAAGGACGGCAAGTACTACGACGAGCAAGGGCGAGCCATTAACAACGACGCCGGGGTCTGCATTGAACGCAGCGGGCAGGTCGTCGTCGAACGCTGTTACATCCATGATCCTCGGAATCACGCGAACTCATGGTTTTATTCCCATCCGGCCGGGCCTAACGCCATCTATCTGCGTAACGTGCCCGGACAATTAGTCGTGCGCTACAACGACCTGGTCGGCAGCAACCTGCATCGGTGGAATGACGTGATCGAAGCCAGCGGCAATGGAGAAGTCGATGGCGGTTTCCACTGCGACTCGGACATCTACGGGAACTACCTGGCGTTTGCCAACGATGATGCCATCGAGCTCGACGGAGGGCAGTGCAACGTGCGGTTCTATGGCAATCATTGCGAAGGAACCCTGTGCGGCGTCAGTACGGCCGCGAATCGGCGCGGACCGTCCTACGTGATTGGGAACGTGATCTGCGAACTGGGCGACGAGCGGGGTCGGGCGGGAGCTGGGACGAAGAACGGCGGCGGGACGACCTATTCACAGGGGACGACCTTCTTCTATCACAACACGTTTTTTACCGCGGGCGATGGAATCGCGGCCGTCGGGTTTGGCAACGACCGCAATCGCGGCATGTTCTTGGGGGTGAGCCGCAACAACGTGTTCGCGGTTAGCGGGGACGGGATTCGGGACCCCTATGCGCCGGCACCGTGTGACTACGACTACGATCTGTTTGCCACGCCATGGGAGTCGTCGGGGACGTTGGCCGTCGGGCGAGCCGTCGAGTCACATGCGCTGGCCACAGCCGCCCGATTCGTGGATGCGGCATCGGGCATCTTCCGACCGCGCCCGGACAGCCCGGCGCGGGGGACGGGTGTGCAACTCGCGGGCATGTCCGTCTTCCAGTCCGGTAACGCGGTCGATCGAGGCGCCCTCTCCGTGTCGGGTAGCACGGACCTGGTTCCGTGGCGGCCCACGGTGGTGCGCGTGCATCCCGCGCGGCTGGCCTTCCGAGGCGCTCGCGCCGAACAGCTGGCGACGACGCGCCAGGTGACGATCGACGCCCGCCGCCTGAGCAGGCCGCAGGCGTATCGAATCGTCCAGAACGAGGCCACGGACTGGTTGCGCGTGGAACCCGCCCATGGCACGCTCCAACCCGGCTCGCGTCAGCAACTGACCGCGTCGTTGATACCAAACTCGGGCGCGCTCGCGGTGCCTCCCGTGGGTGCCTTCCTGGTGCAGCTGAGCGATGAGATCGGCCTGCCAGTGACCGTGTATGCCGAGGTTCCCGAGCACGACTTCCAGTGGTTGGCGGAGGCCGAGTCGCTGTCGGGTGCCGGGGGCTTCGCGTCTCGGGTGGAGGCCACTGCGCGATGTAAGTACCTCGAGTTTGCCGCTAGTCGCGACGACGCGCGGGGGCTGGACGTCGAGATCGACGTGCCCCATGCCGGCACGTACCAGCTTTATTTTCGAGTGCGTTGCCCGCAGCCCCTGGGACGTCACGATTCCGTGTACGTCCGCATCGACGAGGGAGTTCGCCTGAACGTGCCGCTCGACGTCGGTGGGCAGGGCTGGCACTGGGCAGCAGGGAGGTCCGAGGGTGCGGAACCGCTGCTCCGCTGGGAGTCAGGTCGACGCCGCATCCGGATCGAACCTCGGGAAACGTTTGACCTGGACGCGGTGCAGATTCGTACGACGACGTTGCCGCTGGCCGATCGTGGATGACCGCTGGTCCTTTCCGCGAGCCGTAACCGGGCGGCAACGATTCAGGTGGAGACCGTGCAAGGCCGGGTGGCGAAGTTCTGCAGGAGCCGTAGTCCCATCGCCTGGCTCTTCTCGGGATGGAACTGGGTGGCGAACAGATTGTCCCGCCATACGGCCGCACAGAATGGATCCGGATAGGACGCCTCGAGTGCGACGACGTCGGGATCACGCGGTACGACGTAGTAAGAATGCACGAAATAGAAGTGGGATCGCGACGGGATCCCCGTCAACTCCGGAGCGGGCCGAGTGATGTCGACCTCGTTCCAGCCCATGTGAGGTACTTTGTATTCGGGCGGCACCTGGAACCGGACAACTTCGCCGGGCACGATGCCGAGCCCTTCCCACTGGCCGTCTTCGTAGCTGACATCAAACAGCAGCTGCAATCCGAGGCAGATACCCAGGAACGGCTTACCCGAGGCCACCGTGTCGCGAATGGGGCCGACCAGGTCACGCCGGCGGATCTCGGCGATCGCGTCGCGGAAGGCACCGACGCCGGGCAGCACAACCCGCTCGGCTGCGGCGACCTGGGCAGGGTCCGACGTGATGACCGCAGAGTGCCCGACGCGTTCGAACGCCTTCTGCACGCTGCGGAGATTTCCCATTTGATAATCGATGATCGCGATCATGATGTCCTCTCCTTCAGGACCCCGATTTTACTCGCCGGTTCGCGGCTTCGGCAGTCTCTTGCGTGGCCTAGGTGCCTGTGCCATATTGCGAAATCTCGGGATTCTTTCTGGGAAACGGGTGTATCGCGATGCAGATCTGGCCTGCCATTGACCTCCGAGGCGGCAAGTGCGTGCGCTTGCAGCAAGGAGATTATGGGAGGGAGACTGTTTTCGGCGACGACCCGGTAGCGATGGCCCGGCACTGGGTGCAAGCGGGCGCGCGGTATTTGCACTTGGTTGATCTCGATGGCGCGCGCGCGGGCGCGGTGGCGAATCGCGAGGCGATCGAGCGGATTGTGGCAGACGTCGCAGTGCCTTGCGAGTTAGGGGGCGGCATCCGCGACGAGGCCGCGATTCGTTTCTGGCTCGACCGCGGACTGCAGCGGCTCGTCGTGGGGACGAAGGCTTGGCAAGACCCAGACTGGTTTCGTGCCATGTGCCTCGCTTTTCCCGATCGTCTGGCCCTAGGGTTGGACGCGCGCGACGGGATGGTGGCGACCGAAGGGTGGCTGCAGACGACCTCGATGAGTGCTCTGGAGTTGGCTCGCCAGTTTGCGGGCCTGCCGGTGGCGGCGCTGATTTACACGGACATTGCTCGGGACGGCATGATGTCTGGCCCGAATTTTGAAGGTGTCGCCGCGATGCAGCGGGGAGTGGCCTGGCCGGTCATTGCGTCGGGAGGAGTCACCACGGCCGACGATGTACGTCAACTGGCTCGCCTGCAGGTGGCGGGCTGCATCATCGGCAGAACTCTGTATGAGGGGAAATTGACGATAGCCGACGCATTGCAGGCGGCGGAATGCCACGATTCGGACGCTACCACCGAGTGATCTCTGCATGTTGCGAGACGGTCGATTGCGTCGCCCGTATCTCTATTCTGAATGAACGGCGAGGAATGCGGCATGTTGAACAAGGTCGAAGACATCAGGAATGTGGCGATTTGTGGTCATGGTTCGGCGGGCAAAACGTCGCTGATCGACAAGATCTTGGTGAAGACAGGAGCTGTGAACGGGCATCCGAGCGTCGATCAGGGCACGAGCATTTGCGACTTCGACCCCGAGGAGAAGCACCACAAGTATTCGATCGAGGCGGCCCTCGTCCACTGCAACCACGGCGGCAAGCGTTTCAATATTATCGACACTCCTGGCTATCCCGACTTCATCGGCCAGACGATCTGCTCGCTGCATGGCGTGGACAATGCCGTGATCGCCATCAATGCCCATGTCGGGCTGCAAGTGAATACGCGGCGCGTCTTCGAAGAGGCTGGCAAGGAGAATCTCGGCCGCTTCCTGCTCATCACCAAGATGGACGCCGACAACATCGACTTTCCCGCACTGATCGAGAGCATCCGCGAGATGTGGGGTAACAAGTGCGTGTTGGTCAATGTGCCGGTAGGGCACGGCGCGGAATTCCAGCGCGTCGTCAGCACGCTGCATGTGCCCGACGATACGGCCGGCGCGCTGATGAACCCGCAGACGATTCATGACAGTCTGATCGAGTCCGTGATCGAGGTGGACGAAGAGGTCATGGCCAAGTACCTGGAGGGGAATCCTCCGACGCCGCACGAAGTCGCGCGGCTGCTGGTCAAGGCCATCGCTGCCGGGAGCTTAATCCCGATTCTGTGCTGTTCGACGAAGCTGGACATCGGCGTCACGGAGTTTCTGGATTTCCTGGCCGAGTTCGGACTGACTCCGGCGGATATTACCCGCACGGCGAGTCACCAGGGCGCAACCTATGCGATCGAGCCGAAGGCGGACGCGCCGCTGGTGGCGCGAGTCTTCCGTACGCGCATCGATCCGTTCGTCCAGAAGCTCAGCTTTATCCGGATCTATACCGGCACCATGAAGAAGGACGACACCGTGCACGTGGCGGGGGCACGCAAGGGCGTCAAGCTCGGGCCGCCGCTGACCGTGCAGGGGGGCGAGTCCCATGCCGTGGAAGCGGCAGGACCGGGCGACATTGTCGCCTTGGCCAAAATGGAAGACCTCCACACCGGTACGGTGCTCGGCGATGCCGAACTCCCTCCGTTCACCTTTCCGACTCCCATGGTCGGACTGGCCGTTACTCCCAAGAGTCGTGGGGACGAAACGAAGCTGTCCGGAGCTCTGCACAAGGTGGCGGAAGAAGACCAGACCTTCCGCATCGATCGCGATGCGCAGACTAAAGAGACGGTCATGACCGGGATGAGCGAACTGCATCTGACGATCATTCGCGAACGGTTGCACCGCCGCGACAAGCTGGACGTCGACACGCATGAACCCAAGATCCCGTTCCGCGAGACGATCCAGGCACCAGCGGAAGGCATGTACCGGCACAAGAAACAGACGGGGGGACGAGGTCAATTCGGCGAAGTCCATATCCGCATGTACCCGCTGCCGCGCAGCACGAACCTCGAGGAATGGGTCAACAAAGAGCGGTTCCCGCAGTTGAAGCAAAAGCATTACGACGAAAAGCACAACTTCCTGTGGGTGGATTCCGTAGTGGGTGGCGTCATCCCCGGCAACTTCATGCCCGCTATCGAAAAAGGATTCAAGGAACGACTCGAGGGCGGCGTCATTGCTGGCTACATGGTCCAGGACCTGTGCGTCGAGGTGTTCTTCGGCAAACACCATCCGGTGGACAGTTCGGAAGCCGCGTTTAAGACCGCGGCACGCATGGCCTTCCGCAACGTTTTCCAGCAGGCTAAGCCGTGTCTGCTCGAGCCAGTCGTCAAACTGGCAATCACCGTTCCGGAATCGAACGTGGGCGATGTCTATAGCGACATGTCGGGACGTGGCGGACGCGTGCAAGGCAGCGATTCCGCGGGTGGCAACCTGCAGACGATCTTTGCCGAAGCGCCCCTGCGCGAGGTCACCAGTTACGCGCGGACCTTGTCCAGCATGACGGGTGGGCAGGGGAGCTATGCCATGGAGTTCAGCCACTACGACGTCATGCCATCCTCGGTGCAACACGACATCATGGCCAAGGCCAAGATGCACGAAGAGGAAGAGGAGTAGGGGCGCGGCACAGCCCTGGCTACGTGTTCGGTCTCCCACGCTCTGGCGAGAGGTGGCTGCGATCGGCCTACCGTCGCCGGGGCTCACGCCGCCCGCCCGCACGTTTCGCCTATGCGACCAGCCCTCGCGCAGATTTCGACGCTGAACTCGCCGTTTGACGGCGATGTCCGCGAGTACGCCGCCTCGCAGTGTTCGGCGCTGGAAGTGTGGTTGACGAAACTCGAGGATTATCTGCAGACGCATTCCCTGGACGACACCCGCCAGCTGCTCGACCGCGAGCAGATGGTCCTGGCCGCGGCCGCCCAGCAGGGTGGCGTGCTTGCCAGTCAGGGAGAGGGTCGCCGCGAGGCGTGGCAGCTGATGGAGCGGCGGTTGCAGCTGCTCCAGCAGTTGGGATGTCCGACCCTGATCGTTTCGTGCGACGTGCCCGCACCGCTTGGTGCCACCGATGCCGATCGTGTGCGGGTCTCGCTGAGCCAGGCGGCCGATGTCGCGGCCCGTTACGGCGTCCGCCTGGCACTCGAGTTCCAGGCACGTTCGTCGCTGGGAAATAACCTGCAGACCGCCGCAGCGCTGGTCCGCGAAGCGGGGCATCCCCACCTGGGACTGTGCTTCGATGCGTTCCATTACTACGTCGGGCCCAGCAAACCCGACGACCTGGGATTGCTCACTCGCGACAATCTCTTTCACGTCCAGTTGTGCGATGTAGCCGATGTACCCAGGGAACTCGCAGCGGACGGGCATCGCATTTTGCCTGGCGACGGTGACATTCCGCTCAAGCCGGTCATCGACCGGCTCTGCGAAATTGGCTACGAAGGCTACGTGTCCGTGGAGCTCATGAACCCGCGCATCTGGCAGATTCCCCCGCGGCAGTTCAGCGAGATTGCGATGACGGCCATCCGCAAGTTGCTCGGGCACGCCAGCATGTCTGGGGGAGAGAACTAGCTTTTCACGGGCGATCCGGCAAGTTAAAGTCGCGATGCTTGTGCCGCTTCTGTCTCCCCAACAGGAATGCATGTGATGTTTTCAGCCATACGACCCGCGCTGGCCGCAACGTGTTGGAGAGTGATGGGCATCCTGGCGGTTACCGTGCTGGCAGCCGCCGCGGTCGCTCGCGGCGCGCCGGCCGACGAGACCGCGATCGGCACGTGGCTGGCCAAGCCGATTCTCGGGGCGGATACCGCGCAGCGGGAAGTCGAGCGATTCTGCGAAGCGAAAGTGGCCGCCCTGCCGGCCGTGGCGAACCGAGAAGCCTGGGAGGCGTATGCCCACCGGCTGCGCAACGAGGTGCTCGATCGGGTCGTGCTCCGTGGTGAGGCGCGGCAGTGGGCGGACCGGCCGACGCGGATTGAATGGCTCGACACCATGGACGGAGGCGAAGGCTACCGCATCCGCAAACTGCGCTATGAAGCGGTCCCCGGACTCTGGATCCCGGCCTTGCTGTATGAACCCAGCAAGCTGTCGGGCCGTGTGGCGGTGGCCCTGAATGTGAACGGTCATGATGCCCAGGGCAAGGCCGCCGCATATAAACAGATCCGCTGTATCAACCAGGCAAAGCGGGGCATGATGGCGTTGAACCTGGAATGGCTGGGCATGGGGCAACTGCGGGGCGACGGCTACGTACACTACTGTATGAACCAGCTGGATCTGTGCGGCACGAGCGGGCTTGCTCCCTTTTATCTCGCGATGAAGCGGGGATTGGATGTCCTGCTGACCCATCCGCATGCCGACCCGGCGCGTGTGGCGGTCACGGGGCTCTCGGGCGGTGGCTGGCAGACGATTGTCATCAGCGCTCTCGATCCGCGCGTCACGCTCGCTAATCCCGTCGCAGGCTACTCGAGCTACCGTACACGTCTTGCGCATCACTCGGATCTGGGGGATTCGGAGCAGACGCCAACCGACCTGGCGGCCGTCGCGGACTACGCCCATCTCACGGCACTTCTCGCACCCCGTCCCGCGTTGCTGACGTACAACGCGAAGGACAACTGCTGTTTCGCAGCCGGCCACGCGCTGGCGCCGCTGCTCGAAGCCGCCACGCCCATCTACGGTCTTTACGACAAGAAGGCTTCCCTGCAGTCGCATGTCAACGAAGATCCGGGGACCCACAACTTCGAAATCGACAATCGCCAGGCGTTGTACCGCATGTTGGGCAAGCACTTTTTCGCAGACCAGGCGGATTATTCCGCAACCGAGATCGCCTGCGAATCGGAGCTCAAGACGGAGTAGCAGCTGAAGGTCGAACTCCCCGTGCCCAACGCCGACTTCCATACCCTGGCCGAACAGCTTGCGGCTACTTTGCCACGGAGCGAGGCGTATCCAGATGCCGGCGA